>JAPLAT010000364.1 GCA_026393175.1 Pseudonocardiales bacterium | reverse complement strand
TCCGGCCCCTTCGCCGGGGGCGTCGCGCTGCTCCGCCCGTTCGGTCTCGATCAGTTCGTTCAGCCAGCGGACCTCGCGGTCGCACCCGTCGAGCCCCAGCTGGTGCAGTTGCTGGGTGTAGCGGTCGATCTGCGCGCCGGCCCGGGACAGCGCCGCGCGCAGCCCCTCCCGCCGCTCCTCCACGGCCCGCCTGCGGCCCTCGAGGATGCGCATCCTCGCCTCGGCGGGTGTGCGGGAGAAGAACGCCAGGTGCACGCCGAACCCGTCGTCGTCCCAGGCCTGGGGCCCGGACTCGGACAGCAGCTCCGCGAAGCGCTCCTTGCCCTCCGCGGTGATGCGGTAGACGCGCTTGCCGCGCCGCGACCAGCCCGCCTCCTCCGCGTCGGCCTCCTCCTCGGCGATCAGCCCGGCCCGGGTGAGCCGGCGCAGCGCCGGGTAGAGGGAGCCGTAGGAGAACAGGCGGAAACCGCCCAGCCGGACGCCGAGCTGCTTGCGCAGCTCGTAGCCGTGCACGGGGGCCTCGTGGAGCAGGCCCAGGATCGCCAGCTCCAGCATGTGCCGCTCCCTCCGTGCTCGCCCGCCCTGACGGTGTACCCCACTATATCGATCCGATACATCTGCGCGACCTGTCGAGACGCGCGTCACCCGAGTGGGTCGCGCCGCACCGGGCGTTGCCCCTGCCGTCGGACGGTCCCCGCGTACCCTGACCGGGTGCGCCCCCAGCGACAGGTCGTCGACTACGCGTTGCAGCGCCGAGCGCTGCTCGCGGACGTCCACGCCGGCAAGGTCGGCCTCGCGACCGTCCGCGACGCCGGTCCGTACCTGTTGCGAGCCGCCCGGTTCCACGGCGAGGACACCGACGTGACCTGCCCGCTGTGCCGCAAGGAGCAGCTGACGCACGTGTCGTGGGTCTTCGGTGACGCGCTCGGCCAGGCGTCGGGATCGGCCCGCAAGCCGGCCGAGCTCGAGGAGCTGGCCGCGCGGTACGCGGAGTTCTCGGTCCACGTCGTCGAGGTGTGCCGCACCTGCAGCTGGAACCATCTCGTGCTGTCCTACGTCCTCGGTACCGGCTCCCCGGCCCGGCGCCCGGCCCGACGCAGCGGCAGCGGCACGTGAACCGTCCGCACCCCGAGCGCGTGTGCCCCCACACACCGCCCCCGATCCACAGGAGTGCCTGGTGAACGAGCGCGACCCGCGAGGAGGGCGACCTCCCCGGCGGACCGGCATGCCACCGGGGCCCCCGCCCCCGGTCGGCGGCCGGCCCGGCCATCCGGTGCCGCCCCCGCGCCACCCGGCAGGCCCGCCCCCCGCGCGGCCGGTCCGCTACGGCCCCCCGCCCGGTGCCCGCCCCGGCCCCCCGCCCGGACCGCCGCCCGGGCCCGTGCCGCTCCTGACCCACGAGGAGACGGGTAGCGAGTCCGTCGCCCGCAACAACCGCGCCGTCGCGCTCGCCGAGCGCCCCCCGGTCCCCCGCAGGCCGGAGCGCCGCGGCGGGCCGTCGCGGCGGCTCACGACCGGCCAGCGGGTCCGCCGGGTCGTCTACTGGCTGCTGGGCCTGATGATCCTCGGCCCGGTGGTGGCGTTCGTCATCGGCTGGCTGATCTTCCCCGTGCCCAGCTCGGACGAGGTGGCGCTGCAGCAGGTCTCGCGGTTCACCTTCGCCGACGGCAGCGAGCTCGCCGTCGACCGGCCGGAGGGCGTCAACCGGCGGGTGGTGCGGCTCGACCAGGTGCCGCAGCACGTCCGCGACGCGGTGCTGGCCGCCGAGAACCGGGACTTCTACAGCGACCCCGGGTTCGACATCACCGGCATCGCCCGCGCCGTCTACAACCAGCTCACCGGAGGCGTCGGCGGCGGGTCCACGATCACCCAGCAGTACGTGAAGGTGGTCACCGGCGACGACGACTTCTCGCTGGTCCGCAAGTACAAGGAGATCGTCCTCGCGGTCAAGATCACCCGCGAGCAGACGAAGGACGAGATCCTCGAGAACTACCTCAACGTCATCTACCTGGGCCGCGGCGCGTACGGCATCGAGGCGGCCAGCCGGGCGTACTTCGGTGCGGGCGTGGAGCAGCTGACCGTGTCCCAGGCGGCGATGCTCGCGGGCGTGATCCAGGCCCCGTCCCGATGGGACCCGGCGAACGACCTCGAGGGCTCCCAGCGGCGCTGGACCTACGTGCTCGACCAGATGGAGTCCGCGGGGATGATCACCCCGGCGGAGCGGGCGGCCGAGGTCTTCCCGGAGTTCCTCGCCGAGCCGCCGGAGTCCGGGGGCATCCCCGGCGACGACCGCGGCCACATCTACAGCCAGGCGCGGCAGGAGGTGATCGACCGGGGCATCGCGACCGCCGACGAGTTCTCCACCGAGGGCCTGATCGTCACGACCACGGTCGACCCGGTCCGCCAGCGGGCGGCCGTGGAGGCGGCCACCGACCAGCTGGACGGGCAGCCGGACAACCTGCGCAGCGCGCTCGTGTCGATCGACCCGACCACCGGCGCGATCCAGGCCTACTACGGCGGGCCCAACGGGCAGGGCACGAACTACGCGCTGGCCGAGCGGCAGCCGGGGTCGTCGTTCAAGCCGTTCGTGCTGGCCGCCGCGCTGCAGTACAGCGGCATCGGGCTGGGCACCGAGTACGACGGCTCCTCGCCGCAGGACTTCCCCGGCCGGCCGGGGCTGCGCAACTCCGAGGGCTACGACTGCGCCGAGTGCAGCGTGCAGACGGCCATGACGCGCTCGATCAACACCGTCTTCTACCGGATCGGCCTGGACGTGGGCCCGCAGCGCGTCGCCGACGTGGCGCACGACCTCGGCATCCCCGACGGCCTGCTGGCCGACCCGCAGGGCGGCATCGCGCTGGGCGACAAGGAGGTGCACCCGGTCGACATGGCCTCGGCGTTCGCCACGCTGGCCGCCGACGGGGTCTACCGCCAGCCCTACCTCGTCTCCCGCGTGGAGGCCGCCGACGGCCGGGTGCTCTACGAGGCCGCGCCCCAGGAGGGCGAGCAGGTCATCCCGCAGCAGGTGGCCCGCAACGTCACGGAGGCGATGATCGACGTCGCCGACTTCGCGGGCATCGGGCTCTCGGGCGGCCGCCCGGTCGCCGGCAAGACCGGCACCGTGCAGGCCGAGCAGAACGGCCAGAACAAGGACGCCTGGATGGTCGGGTACACCCCGCAGCTGGCCACGGCGGTGTGGATCGGCACCGACCGCAGCGACCCGATCCAGAACGCGTCGGGCCGCGCGATCTACGGCCGGATGTTCCCCGGCGAGATCTGGAAGTCGTTCATGGACGACGCCCTGGACGGGCAGCCGGTGGTGCAGTTCTCCGAGTTCGAGCCGATGGGCGACCCGCCGTTCCGGGAGAACCCGGAGGCCGAGGAGTCCGGCGGCGACCAGGGCGACCAGGACCAGGGCGACGACGGCGACAACGGCGACGGCGGCGACGGGAACGACGACGGCGACAACGACGACGGGAACGGGAACGACGGGGACGGCGACAACGGCAACGGGAACGACGACGACGGCGACAACGGCAACGGGAACGACGACGACGACGACAACGACTTCGGCCTGTTCCAGCCCGGCGGTGGTGGCCGGGACGGCGGACCGGACACCCCCGCCGACGATCAGGACGACGACGAGTGACCGCGGGCTCCACCACGGAGCCGCGGGACACCGAGCGACCCGGGGCACCGGGACCGGCCGGTCCCGCCCGGGTCGTCCCCACGTGGTCGGACCCCCTCGCGATCGCGGGGAGCCGGCTGGTCGGAGGCCCGCTCGGCCGGCACGCGCTGGTCGGCCGGGCCCGGTTCTGGACGCCCCTGCGGGTGGTGCTGCTGCTGGCGGTGGCCGTGCTGGCGCTGTCCTGGCTGGGCAAGTCGCCCTGCCTGCAGCAGTACGTCACCGAGGACGGCGCCCCGGCGCTGGACTGGCGCGACGGCCGCCAGTACGTCGCGATGTGCTACTCGGACACCGTGCCGCTCTACGGCCTGGAGAACCTCGACGACCCGGGCGCCCTGCCCTACCGTGACCCGTGGTTCGAGAACGCCGGTGAGCCCGACGAGCGCGTCCGGTACATGGAGTACCCGGTGCTCACCGGCTTCCACCAGTGGGCGGCCGCCCGCGTCGCCGACGTGTGGCTGCTCGCCTCGGGCCAGCTGAGCTGGCTGCCCGCCGTGCTGCCGGTCGTCGTGCACTTCACGGTGTCGTCGTCCTGGCTGGCGCTGGCCTGGCTGGTGGTGGTGTGGGCGGTGCACGCGCTGCGCCCGTCGCGGCCGTGGGACGCCGCGCTGGTGGCGCTCTCCCCGCTGGCCGTCGTGCACCTGTTCACGAACTTCGACTCCCTCGCCGTCGCGGCCGCGACCGCCGGCATGCTGGCGCTGGCCCGCAACCGGCCGTGGCTCGCGGGCGTGCTGCTCGGCGTCGGCGCCGGGTTCAAGTTCTACCCGCTGCTGCTGCTCGGCCCGGTGCTGCTGATCGGCATGCGCCGCTGGCGCGACGGCGGCAGCCCCGCGCCCGCGCTGCGCACCGCAGCCGGCGCGGTGGGGACGGCCGTGGCCGTGAACCTGCCCGTCGCGCTGGCGTTCCCGACCGGCTGGGCGGAGTTCTTCCGGCTCAACCAGACCCGTCCCGCCGACCCGGACTCCATCTACTTCGCGCTGTCCTACTTCAGCGGCTGGGCCGGGTTCGACGGCCCCCTCGCGTCCGGCCAGACCCCGGTCGTGCTCAACGCCGTCACCGCCGTGCTGTTCGCGCTGTGCTGCGCGGGG
The DNA here is from genome assembly GCA_026393175.1 of Pseudonocardiales bacterium. GTDB lineage: Bacteria > Actinomycetota > Actinomycetes > Mycobacteriales > Pseudonocardiaceae > Pseudonocardia. Next base: position 6,475 of record JAPLAT010000364.1, on the reverse strand, counting down.
ATCGCGGTGCTGGCCTGGTTCGCCCCCCGCACCCCGCGGCTGGCGTCGCTCGCGTTCCTCGTGGTCGCGGCGTTCCTGCTGGTCAACAAGGTGTGGAGCCCGCAGTACTCGCTGTGGCTGGTGCCGCTCGCGGTGCTGGCGCTGCCCCGGACGCGCCTGCTGCTGGCGTGGATGGTCGTGGACGCGTTCGTCTGGGTGCCGCGGATGTACTACTACCTGACCCCGGAGAACATGGGGCTGCCGCCGGACTGGTTCCTCGCGGCCGTGCTGCTGCGCGACGCCGTGGTGGTGGGCCTGTGCGTGCTGGTGGTGCGGTCGGTGCTGCGGCCCGCGACCGACCCGGTGCGGGCGATCGGCCTCGACGACCCCGACTGGCCCGCCCCCGGGCCGCCGCGGCCGGTGCCCACGGCGGTGACCGCGTGAGGCCGACGCGCGCGCAGGTGCGCGCCGCCCTCGACGGGTTCGCGCACCGACCGGCGGTGCGCCCGGACCTGAAGGCCGCCGCCGTCGCGATCACCCTCGTCGAGGACCCGGACGGGCTCGCGCTGCTGCTCACCCGCCGCGCCGCGGGGCTGCGCCGGCACGCGGGCCAGTGGGCGCTGCCCGGCGGTCGCCTCGATCCCGGGGAGGACGCGCCGACCGCCGCCCGCCGCGAGCTCGCCGAGGAGCTGGGCCTGCACCTGGACGCCGACGCGGACCTGGGGCTGCTCGACGACTACGCCACCCGCTCCGGCTACGTCATCACGCCGGTGGTGGTGTGGGCGGGTGCCGCCGCCGACCTGACCCCCAACCCGGCCGAGGTCGGCGAGGTGCACCGGGTGCCGCTGGCGCTGCTCGACGTCGACCCGGTGTTCGTCCGCATCCCGGAGTCCGAGCAGCCGGTGATCCGGCTGCCGCTGTTCGACCGGTTCGTGCACGCCCCGACCGGCGCGGTGCTGCACCAGTTCCGCGAGGTCGTCCTGCACGGGCGCCCCACGCGGGTGGCGCACTACGAGCAGCCGGTGTTCGCCTGGCGCTGAGCGGCGGCCGTCCCGGAGGCCCACGGGTCGGGCAGCCGCAGGAACGTCACGAACAGCACCACCAGCAGCGCCGCGCGCCCCCACACGCCGACGGCGACGGCCTGCGCGGCGACGCCGTCGTAGATGCCGGCCGGGCCGCCGGACTCCAGCGCGTAGAACCAGCGGAAGATGCCGATGCCCATGACCACGTCGGCCACGAGGTAGGCGGCGACCCAGCGCCAGGGCACCGCCAGCAGCACGAAGAACGGCAGCAGCCAGAGCGTGTACTGCGGGGAGTGGACCTTGTGCAGCAGCATGAAGCCGCACAGCATCGCCGCGCTCACGCCCACCCACGGGTAGTGGCCCTCGCGGCGGAAGCGCCACCAGCCCACCGCGGCCGCGACGGCGAACGACGCCAGCACCAGCGACGGCGACACCACGTCCATCAGGGCCTGGAACTCGAGGTTCTCCGGGTCGGACTCCGGCCGGAAGCCCCAGTACCAGATCGAGTTCGTGGTGAGGTCGACGTTGCGCAGCTGCTGGAACGTGAACGACGCCCGCCAGCCCTCGTAGCCGGCGAGCGCGAAGGGCAGGTTGGCCAGCACCACGGTGCCGGCCGCGAGCAGGCCCACGCGGGCGGCGCCCCACCAGTCCAGCGCCCCCGGCCGGGACTGGGCGAGCACGTAGAGCGCCAGCGGCAGCACGAACGCGCCGGGGTAGAGCTTGAGCGCGAAGCCCAGGCCGAGCAGCACGGCGGCGACGGCGGCGCGGTCGGCGAGCGGCCGGGTGCCCGACCGCCCGTGCACGACGTAGACCGCCCCCACCGCGCACGCGACGACCGGCAGGTCCCAGTTGTGGAAGGCGTAGAGCACCAGCGGTGGGCCGGCCGCCCACAGCAGCGCCCGCCAGCGCGTCAGCCGCCCGAGCATCCAGGCGGTGAGCAGCCCGAACGGGGCCATGAGCAGGGCCGACCCGAGCAGGAAGCCGGCGTCGGTGTCGGCGAACAGCGCCCCGGCCCAGATCAGCAGGCCGGTGAGCACCGGGTACTCGACGACGCCGCCGACGAGCTGGCCGTCCGGGGTGATCGAGCCCGACACGTACGGGAAGACGTGTTTGTCGACGTCGCGGCCGAGCCAGAGGAACTGGATGTCGGAGTAGCAGGCGTCGCGGTCGACGCGGATCTCGTAGTCGGGCTGGGTGCGCCCGGCCGCGTCGAACTCGGGGCCGACGCAGCGGGCCTTGTTCGCGTAGCCGAGCAGCATCGTGACCCCGGTGAGGAGCACGAGCGCGGCCAGGACGAGGGCCGCGGCGCGGGGGCGGCGGGCGGGTCGTTCCGCGGTGGGCGCCGGCTCCACGGCCGTGTCGGTCACGGCCTCCGGCCCGTCGCGCGCCCGGGTCCCGGCGGCACGGGCCCCGGTGTCCCGATCCCGGGTGTCACGAGCCCAGCCGCTCGCGCAGGAAGGCGATGTCGGCGCGCTGCCCCTCGGCCGGGGTCTCGACGACGACGGGGGCGCCCGCGGCCGCGCAGACGGCGGCGAGGACCTCCGGCTCGATGGTGCCGGAGTCGATGTTGGCGTGCCGGTCGCGGGCGGAGTCGAACTCGTCGCGGGAGTTGTTGAGGTGCACCAGGTCGATGCGGCCGGTGACCGCCTTCGCCCGGTCGACGACGCCGACGAGCTCCTCGCCGCCGGCGTGGGCGTGGCAGGTGTCGAGGCAGAAACCCGCCCCGTACTCGCCGATCGCGTCCCACAGCCGGGCGAGCGCGTCGAACCGGCGGGCCATCGCGTTGTCCCCGCCCGCGGTGTTCTCGACGAGGATCGGCACCGCGAAGCCGCCCTCGTCGGCCTGGCGGGCGAAGAACTTGCGCCAGTTGTCGACGCCCTTCGCGGCGTCCTCGCCCTGGGTGACGTGGCCCCCGTGGACGACGAGCCCGATCGCCCCGACCTCGGCCGCGGCCTGCGCGTGCTGCACGACGAGCTTCCGTGACGGGATGCGGATCCGGTTGTTGAGCGAGGCCAGGTTCACCACGTAGGGCGAATGCACGACCACGGCGACGTCGCCGGCGCGTAGCTGCTCGGCCTGCGGGTGCGGCGGCGGGGCCTTCCAGCCCTGCGGGTCGGCCAGGAACATCTGCACGATGTCCGCCCCGCGGTCGGCGGCCGTGGTGATCGGGCCGTCCTCGCGCACGTGGGCCCCGATGAGCATGGCCCGAGGATAGTGGCCGACCCCGACATCCCCGGGGCCGCGGTCCGGCCCGCCCGAATGCGCAGGTAGAGTCGACCGGTCACCCCGGCCCGCGTGCGGTCTCCCGTCGCTGTCGGGGTGCGATGAGAACCTCCTGTCGCGGGACCTCCCCGCGACCGTCAGACCGTAGGAGGTGAGTGTTCTCATGCGTCATTACGAGCTGATGGTCATCCTCGACCCCAGCCTGGACGAGCGCACCGTGACGCCGTCCCTGGAGCAGTTCCTCACCGTCGTCCGCACCGACGGCGGCACCGTGGAGAAGATCGAGGTCTGGGGCAAGCGCCGCCTGGCCTTCGAGATCGCGAAGCACGCCGAGGGCATCTACGCCGTCCTCGAGGTCACCTGCGAGCCGGCCACCGTGTCCGAGCTCGACCGCCAGCTGGGCCTCAACGAGTCCGTGCTGCGCACCAAGGTGCTGCGGCGCGAGCCGAAGAAGCGCCCCGCGGCCGCCGCCGCCGCGGCGAGCTGAGGCGGGCCGAGATGGCAGGCGAGACCGTCATCACGGTGGTCGGCAACCTCACCGCCGACCCCGAGCTGCGCTTCACGCCGTCCGGCGCCGCGGTCGCGAACTTCACCGTGGCCGCCACCCCCCGCACCTTCGACCGCCAGTCGAGAAGCGCACCGTCGTCGAGCTCGAGGTCGACGAGGTCGGCCCGTCCCTGAAGTACGCCACGGCCAAGGTCAACAAGGTCAGCCGCGGCAGCGGTGGCGGCGGCTTCGGCGGCGACAGCGGCGGCGGCGGTGGGGGCGGTGGCTCCCGCGGCGGCAGCGGCGGTGGCGGCGGCTACGACGACCCGTGGGGCTCGGCCCCGCCCGCCGGGAGCGGCCCCGCCGCCGACGACGAGCCCCCCTTCTGATCTTCTTTATCACCAGGAGAACGACGAAACATGGCAAAGCCCGTGCTGCGCAAGCCGAAGAAGAAGGTGTGCGCGTTCTGCAAGGACAAGGCCCAGGACATCGACTACAAGGACACCGGCCTGCTGCGGAAGTTCATCTCCGACCGCGGCAAGATCCGGGCCCGCCGGGTCACCGGCAACTGCCGCCAGCACCAGCGTGACGTCGCGGTCGCGGTCAAGAACTCCCGCGAGGTCGCGCTGCTGCCCTACACCTCGACCGCGCGATAGGGATCCGCTGACATGAAGCTCATCCTCACCGCCGACGTGCCCAACCTGGGTGCCCCCGGCGACATCGTCGAGGTCAAGGACGGCTACGGCCGCAACTACCTGCTGCCCCGCTCGCTGGCCGTCGTGGCCACCCGCGGCGCGGAGAAGCAGGTCGCCTCGATCCGGCGCGCGCAGAAGGCCCGCCAGATCAAGGACCTCGGCCACGCCAAGGAGGTCGCCGGCCAGCTCGGCGCCCTCAACGTCACCGTCACGGCGAAGACGGCCGGGGAGACGGGCCGCCTGTTCGGCTCGGTCACCACGGCCGACATCGTCGAGGCGGTGCGCGCCGCGGGCGGCCCGCCGCTCGACCGGCGTGCCGTCGAGGTCTCCGGGCAGATCAAGACCACCGGCACCCACGCCGTCACGGTCCGGCTGCACCCGGAGGTCACCACCGAGCTCGCGGTGGCCGTCGTCGCGCAGTAGGCAGGCGCCGTACCGCCGTACCACACGGCTACGCACCGTCACGGGGCGGGATCGGGACCGAGAGGTCCGGGTCCCGCCCCTTCGGCGTTCCCGGCCCCCGGGACGTCCCCGGCCGGGGGTCGCCACGCGACGCGCGGGAACGATGCGGGGCATGCGCCGGGTGACCGCCCGAATGCGGCGAGTGGAGATCGGCGCGACACGCCGAAGAGGCTGTCGCCGACGACACGCCCACAATATTGTCCACAGGGGGGTGGAGGGTCGCCACCTGCGATGACAGGCGGAATCAGGCAGTTGTCCCCACTCCGTCCACAGCGGGCTCCCGAAGGTGACCTGGGCGGGTGCCGATCCGTCCCCAGGCTCTCCCCAGGTCCGTGCACAGGGTCGTTCGCGTTGCGCGCCGCGAGCCCCTACCGTCGCCGCGCGGGGTCCTCCGGGCGCGTTCCGGACGCCCGCCGTTCACCGCGGGGCCACCGCGGTGCGGCGCGGGCGCCTCGAACTGGCGTTCGATATACTGGGAACGGGGGTGACGCTGCGTATGACTCTCCATGACGTGACCCGCGGCAGTCGGGACGGTGCGCGCGGTGACTCCGGGGGCGAGGGCAGGCCACGTCCGCTGCGCGGCGGCGAGGGGTCCGACGCCGCGGCGATCTCCCCGTTCGACCGCCAGCCCCCGCAGGACCTCACGGCCGAGCAGTCGGTGCTCGGCGGCATGCTGCTGAGCAAGGACGCGATCGCCGACGTCGTCGAGGTGCTGAGCCCTGACGACTTCTACAAGCCCGCGCACCAGACGGTCTACGACACGATCCTCGACCTCTACGGCCGCGGCGAGCCCGCCGACGCCGTCACCGTCTCCGCGGAGCTGCAGCGCCGCGGCGACCTCATCCGCCTCGGCGGCGCGCCGTACCTGCACACGCTCATCGCCACGGTGCCGACGGCGGCCAACGCCGCGTACTACGCCGAGATCGTCGCGGAGAAGGCGATCCTGCGCCGCCTCGTGCAGGCCGGCACGCGGATCGTCCAGCTCGGCTACCACGGGGCCGACGGCGCGGAGGTCAACGACGTCGTCGATCGCGCCCAGGCCGCCATCTACGAGGTCACCGAGCGGTCCACGCGCGAGGACTACGTCGCGCTCGAGGAGCTGCTCCAGCCCACGATGGACGAGATCGACGCGATCGCCTCGCGCGGCGGCGTCGCGCTGGGGGTGCCCACCGGGTTCGCCGACCTCGACGCGGCCACCAACGGCCTGCACCCGGGGCAGATGATCGTCGTGGCGGCCCGGCCGGGCCTGGGCAAGTCCACCCTGGGGCTCGACTTCGCCCGCTCCTGCTCGGTCAAGCACGGCATGACCAGCGCGGTGTTCTCGCTGGAGATGAGCAAGTCCGAGATCGTCATGCGGCTGCTCTCGGCCGAGGCGCGGATCCGGCTGCAGGACATGCGGGCGGGGCGGATGAGCGACGACGACTGGACCCGCATGGCCCGGCGGATGTCGGAGATCAGCGAGGCGCCGCTGTTCATCGACGACTCGCCCAACCTCACCCTGATGGAGATCCGGGCCAAGGCGCGGCGGCTCAAGCAGCGCCACGACCTCAAGCTGATCATCCTCGACTACCTGCAGCTGATGACCTCGGGCCGCAAGGTCGAGTCCCG
>JAPLAT010000702.1 GCA_026393175.1 Pseudonocardiales bacterium | reverse complement strand
CCGGATGACCTCGCGGCTCGTGGGCTCGCCGTAGAGCAGACGGACGCGCGCGCCGGCCGCGGCCTTCGCGCGGACCGCTGGGACGAACGCCGGATCCTCCGGCAGGAACATGCCGACGTGGACGAGTACGTCGATCCGCGCCGTGGCCGAGCTGAGCAGCCGGCTCAACAGCTCGTGCGGGATGTCATTGCGGTGCGGGTACACCCGCACGACCTCAGACTCGTCGGCGGCCGCCGCACGCTGCGAGGTGAACGCCGCCGGCGTAGATGACGACGCGCAGCGACCCACTGGGCAGCAGCTCGATGCGCCAGCGGGAAAGGGGCCGACGTCGCGGCACCGTGGCGGTCGTGGCGCGACGCTAGAACGACTTCGCACCATATAGCGCACCACGAGTTTCGGTGTGGACAACTCCAGCGGAGAGTCTCCGCTGGTCATCCTGCGTGGAGCTGAGGGGACTCGAACCCCTGACCCTTTGACTGCCAGTCAAATGCGCTACCAGCTGCGCCACAGCCCCTTGCGGAGATGAAGTTACACGACGCCGAACACCCCCCGGCAACCGGGTCGACGCCGTCGGGGGCCTCACCTAGCGTCCCGCCCGTGCAGCCCGCCGACATCGCCCGCACCACGTCCGTCGCCGACCCCGCCGTCGCCCCGGACGGGCGGCGGGTGGCCTTCACCGTCACCCGCGTCGACATGGCCGCGAACCGCTACCGCAGCGCGGTCTGGCTCGCCGACGTCGACGGGGGGCGGGCGCCGTTCCCGGTCACCTCCGGCGAGCACTCCGACTCCGCGCCGCGCTGGTCGCCGGACGGGCGGCGGCTGCTGTTCTGCCGGCAGGTCGAGGGTACGGGGAGCCTGTGGGTGCTGCCGGTGGACGGGCCGGGCGAGGCGGTGCGGGTGTGCGAGCGGCCCGAGGCCGTGGAGGACGCCGTGTGGTCGCCCGACGGCACGCGCATCGCGTTCGCGTCGCGGGAGCGGGCGGCCCGCCACGCCGAGGGCGACGACGAGCGGGCCCGGCCGCCGCGCCGGATCGACCGGCTGTTCTCCCGCCTCGACGGCACGGGCTGGACCGTCGACCGGCCGCGCGGGGTGTTCGTCGTGCCCGCGGACGGGTCGGCGGAGCCGGTGCTCGTCGCGGGCGGGCCGTACGAGCACGGCGGGCCGAGCTGGTCGCCGGACGGGACGCGGCTCGTCGTCGCCGCGGTCCGGCGCCCGGACGGCGACCTGGACCAGCGGGCGGACCTGCACGTCGTCGACGCGACGGGGGCGGGCGGGCCGCGCGCGCTCACCGGCGGGCCGCGCACCCACGCGTACCCGGCCTGGGGCCCGGACGGGCGGATCGCCGCGCTCGTCACCGACGGCGCGGTCGTCCCGTCGCACTCGCAGGTGGCCGTGGTCGACGACACGGGCGCGACGACCGTGCTCACGGCGGCGCTCGACCGCCAGTGCCAGCCCTTCCCCGGCACCCGCGCCCCGGTGTGGACGCCCGACGGGCTGCTGTTCGCGATCGAGGACCACGGCGACGTGCCCGTCCACCGGGTACCGGCCGACGGCGGCGGGAAGTCCGAACCGCTGGTCACGGGGACGCGCGCGGTCCGCGGCTACGACGCCGCGGGCGGGGTGCTGGCGTTCGTCGCGAGCACGCCTGCGGCGCAGCCCGAGCTGTACGTGCGCGACGCGGACGGGGCCGAGCGGCGCCTCACCGGCGTCTCCGACGCCTTCCACGCGGCCGTGCCGCCGATCGTCCCCGTGCCGCTGGAGGTGCCCTCGCCGAAGGGCGACGGCCCGTTCGACGCGTGGGTGGTGCTGCCGCCGGGCGAGGGGCCGCACCCGGTGCTGCTCTCGATCCACGGCGGGCCGATGACCCAGTACACGCCCGCGTGGTTCGACGAGTTCCAGCTCTGGGCCGCGGCCGGGTACGCCGTCGTCGCCGCGAACCCGCACGGCTCCACCGGGCACACCGAGGCGTTCTCCCGCGAGATCCGCGCGGCGCAGGCGCCCGAGCACCCGGGCACCGGGTGGGCCGAGGTGCCCGCGCAGGACGTGCTCGCGGCGCTCGACGCCGCCCTGGCCCGCTTCCCCGCGCTCGACGCCGCCCGCGTCGGCGTGCTCGGCGGCTCCTACGGCGGCTACCTGACGACCTGGCTGGTGGCCCACACCGACCGGTTCGCCGCGGCCTGCATCGAGCGGGCGGCCACCAACCTGCTGTCGCTGGAGTGGGGCGGCTCGGACGCGGCCGGGCTGTTCCACCAGGAGGTCGGGCTGACGCACCTGGAGGCGCCGGAGGTCTACCGCGCGCAGTCGCCGACGGAGCGGGTCCGCGACATCACCGCGCCGGTGCTCCTTCTGCACTCCGACGACGACCTGCGCTGCCCGCCCGAGCAGGCCGACCAGCTGTTCGTGGCGCTGCGGATGCTCGGGCGCGAGGTCGAGTACTGGCGCTTCCCCGAGGAGGGCCACGAGCTCTCGCGCACCGGCTCGCCGCGGCACCGCGTCCAGCGCGCGGAGATCGTGCTGGACTGGTTCGGCCGGCACCTCGGCGGGCGCCGGCCGACCATCACCTGGGACCACCCGTCCCGGGCCCGGTAGCCCGGGACGCTGACCCGGGCCGACGGCTCAGCGGGCGAGGGCGTCCTGCAGCCAGCCGGTGTCGCCCAGGTCGACGCGGGCGCCGTCGAGCAGCACGGTCGGGGTGCCGAACTGGCCGTCGGCGTTCAGCGCGGCCGGGTTGGAGCGGGCGGCCTCGGTCGCGGCGGCGACGGCGCCGGCGTTCGCGGCCCCGGTGACGCACTGCCCGATGTCCACGCCGAGGTCGGTGCCGAACGCGACGAGCTGCGCGTCGGTGAGCCCGGCGCTGCCCTCGGCGGGCTGCTCGTCGAACAGCCGCGCGTGGTAGGCGGGGAACACGCCGGCGTCGGTGGCGCACAGGGCCGCGTTGGCCGCGCGCGTGGAGAAGCCGGGCGGGTCGGTGAGCTCGTCGAGGATGGAGACGCCGTGGTAGCGCACGGTGATCCGGCCCTCGTTGAGCGCGGTCGTCAGCTCCTCGCCGTAGCGCTCCTCGAAGCGCTCGCAGACCGGGCAGAGGAAGTCCTCGTACACGTCCACCACGATCGGGCCGTTCCCGGCGGTGACGACGCCCTCGCTCGCGGTGGCGGTGTAGGTGGGCACCACGGGCGCCCCGGTGTCGCGGGTCAGCAGCACGACCACGCCGACGATCAGCGCGACGACCGCGAGCGTGGACACCGCGATGAACGTGGTGCGCCGGTTGTCCTTCTCCCGCGTCGGCGGGGTGATCCCCGCCCGGCGCAGCCGCTCCTCGGCCTGCTGCTGCTTGCGCCGCTTCTCCGCGCGTGACGCCCCGCCCATATCCGCTCCCCGTTCCTCGTCCGGCTACAGCCGGCTGTCCACCGCGACCAGCGTCCGCGGCCGCACGATCACCCACGCCGCGAGCAGCAGGAATCCCGCGTCCCGCAGCAGCTCCTGCCCGTAGGCCGTGCGCCCGGGCTCCACCGCCCCGCCGCCGCCGAAGCAGCCGCAGTCGATGGACAGCCCGCGCGCCCACGCCTGCACCACCCCGGCCACGAACACCAGCAGCAGCGCCGCCGACACCACGGCGACCGCGCGCGTGCCCAGCCCGAGCAGGAGCAGCACCGCGAGGGCGATCTCCAGCCAGGGCAGTATGGCGGCCACCAGCTCCACGCCCAGGGGCGGGAGCACGTCGTAGGCCCGCACGGCGACGTAGGTCTGGTCCGGGTCCAGGGCCTTCGGGACGCCGGACAGCAGCCAGACGGCCGCGAGACCGAACCGCGCCAGCGTGCCGACGACGTCGAGCGCGCGCGTCACGCGTTCAGCCTAGCGGCGCTGCGTGAGAGGACTCTCAGACGGATCTCACCGGCGCCTCCCCCGCCGCGGCGACCGTGGGCCGGTGACCCTCGCGACCGCCGACCCGGCCCCGCTCGCCGTGCTCCTCGGACCCGACGCCGGCACGCTGCTGCAGACCGCGCTCGACGGGGTCGGCGGGCGGCTGCGCGCGGCCCGCGTGGTCGGCGTCGCCGTGCAGCCCTCCGGTGCGACCGTGGCCCGGTACGCGGCGACGGTGGACCGCGCCGACGGCACCTCGACCCGGGAGACGCTCGTCGCCACGACGGGCTCGCGGATCCCGGAGGGCGCCGTGGTCCTCGACGGCCCGGTGCGCGTCGGGCTGTGGCGCTGGCCGCAGGACCCCGCGCTGCCCGCGCTCGCCACGGCCGCCGACCCCGCGCGGCTCCGCGCCGCGCTGTCCGCCGCCGGCCTGACCCGCTCCGCGGAACCGGAGGTGCGCGTGCGGGCCTACCGGCCGGGCAGGCGCGCCGTCCTCGAGGTCACCGGCGGCGGGCCGCGGCTGTTCTGCAAGGTCGTGCGCCCGTCCGCGGTCGACGCCCTGCGTGCCCGGCACGACCTGATCGGGCGGGCGCTGCCCGTGCCGCCGGTCCTCGCGGCCACCCCGGACGGGCTGCTCGTCCTGCCCGCCGCCGACGGCACCCCGGTGCGGACGCTGCTGGCCGGCGGGCGCTCCCGGACCGGCGCGGCGCTGCCCGGCGGGCCCGCCCTCGACGCGCTGCTCGACCGGCTCCCCGACGCGGTCGCCGCGCTCCCGACCGGCCCCCGGCACCGCCCCGGGGACCACCTCGCCCGCGCCGCCCACTTCGCCGACGTCCTCGCGCTCACCACCGGGGCCCGCCCGGACGGGCTGGTGGACCGGATCGCCGCCGCACCGCGCGGCACGCACCCGGTCGTCGCGGTGCACGGCGACTTCTACGAGGCCCAGCTCCTGGCCCGGGACGGCGCCGTCACCGGGCTGCTCGACGTCGACACCGCGGGCGGGGGCCACCGCATCGACGAGTGGGCGACGCTGCTCGCGCACCTGTCGGTGCTCGACGGCCCGGCCCGGCGCTGGGGCGCGGACCTGCTCGCCCACGCCGAACGCCGGTTCGCCCGCGCCGAGCTCCGCCCGCGGATCGCCGCGGCCGTGCTGGGCCTGGCCACGGGGCCGTTCCGGGTGCAGCAGCCCGGCTGGGCCGACCACACCGCGCGCCGGCTCGCCCTGGCCGGGCGGTGGCTCGCATGAGAGATCGCTCAGACCCGTCTCCAGGAGGGCTCACCGGAGCCGCCGAGGGTGGGTCCCGTCAGCGAGAACACCCGCACCGAACGAGGAGAGACACAGCATGAGCAACCGCCCCGCCACCTGGAAGATCGCCACCCTCGGCGTCGCGATCAGCGGCATCGGCGTCGCGGGCGCCGGGTTCGCGACGGCCGGCACCGACGCCGGCGCGCCGCCCCGGCCGATCACGGTCTCCGCGGCCGAGGCCGCCGCGGCGCCGGCCGCGCTGGTGTCCGTCCCGGACGCCCCGCTCGCGGCGGACGGCTCGCCGGAGTCGGCCGACTCGCCCGACGAGAGCCCGTTCGACTCCGCGGACTCCCCCTTCGACAGCCCGGACGACGACGGCTTCGGGGACGGGAGCGTCGGGGACGGGCCCGATCCCTCCCCCGAGTCCGCCGACTCGCCGCAGGAGAGCCCGCACGACTCCCCCGAGGACGCCCCGGGCGACCGGGACGACACGCCCGACCACGACACCGCCGACACCCCGGACGACGACGGGGACGACGACGGGGACGACGACTGAGCCCCGCCCCGGGTCGGCCCGCGGGTCAGAACGACTCGCGGGCCGACTCCTGCTCCAGCACGGCGTCGAGGTCGGCGAGCCGGTCCATCGACGCGACCGCGCGGGCGGTGCGGTGGTTGCCGGCGAGCAGGTCGCGGTGCCGGTGCGTCCACGCCCAGTACCCGGCGGTGAACGGGCAGGCGTCGTCCCCGAGCCGCTTGCGCGGGTCGAACGCGCAGTCCCCGCAGTGGTCGGACATCTTCCTGATGTAGGCGCCACCCGAGCTGTACGGCTTGGTCGCGAGCATCCCGCCGTCGGCGTGCTGGCTCATGCCGATCACGTTCGGCGGCATGACCCACTCGAAGCCGTCGACGAACGCCTCCCGGAACCAGTCCGACAGCTCCCGGGGCTGGTAGCCGCGCTGCAGGGCGTGGTTGCCCAGCACCATGAGCCGCTGGATGTGGTGGGTCCAGCCGCGGTCGCGGACCCCCTCCAGGGCCGAGCGCAGGCAGGCCGCGGTGACGGCGTCGGCGTCGAGGTCGCGCCACCACTCCGGCAGCGGGGTGCGGGCGCGCAGCGCGTTGCGCCGGGCGTAGCCGCGGCCGAAGCGCCAGTACAGCTGCCAGACGTACTCCCGCCAGCCCAGCACCTGCCGCACGAACCCCTCCGCGCTGGGCAGCGGCACGTCGCCGGCACGGTGGGCGGCCTCGGCGGCGCGGGCGACGTCGAGCGGGTGCAGCAGCGCGAGGTTGAGCGGCACGGACAGCAGCGAGTGCGCCATCGCCCAGTCGTCGGTGAGCATCGCGTCCTCGGGCGGCCCGAAGTGCGGCAGCCGCTCGCGCACGAAGTGCTCCAGGGCCTGCTGTGCCTCGGCAGCGGTCACGGCGAACAGCCGCGGGCCGTCCCGCCCGACCGTGGGCAGGTCCATCGCGTCCAGGTCGGCCCGCACGGCCGCGTCGACGTCGTCCTCCTCGGGCCACCACGGCGGCGGGACGTCGAGCGTGCGCCGGCCCTTCGGCGGCGGCTCCCGGTTCTCCGCGTCGTAGTTCCACGACCCGCCCAGCGGCGCGTCGCCGTCCATGAGCACCTCGAACCGGCGCCGCTGCGCGCGGTAGAAGTCCTCCATCCGGAACGTCTCCCGGTCGCCCGCCCACTCGTCGAACTCCGCGCGGGGCAGCGCGAACGCCGGTGTCGGCAGGACCTCGGCGACCAGCCCCTCCTTGCGCAGCCGCTCGACGAGGTCGGCCGCGGCGAACGAGGTCGGCTCGTGCACGACGACCGGGCTCCCGAGCTGCTCCAGCGCCTCCCGGTAGGTCGCGGTCCGCACGTGCACCGCCCGGTCGCCGAGCTCGGCGGCGAGGTGGCGCACCCCGGACAGCAGCAGGTGCAGCTTCTGCCGGTGGAACGGCCTGCGGCGCAGCGCGTGCCCGGACTCGACGAGCAGCACCTCGCGGTCCTCGTGCCCGGCGAGCAGGTGCGGTCCGAGCTGGTCGGCGAACAGCCAGAGGGGCGCGGGCACCGGGACAGTCTGGCCGGGAGGCGGGCGCGCCGCTCGCCGAGCAGGATGGATGCCATGACCGCGCCCGGCCCCGCCGAGTTCGCCGCCCACGACGGCACCCACCACCACTCCGACGTGTCCGGGGGCTGGCTGCGGGCGGCCGTGTTCGGGGCGATGGACGGCCTCGTCACCAACATCGCGCTGGTCGCGGGCGTGGGCGGCGGCGGGGCCGACCGGCAGACGATCATCCTGACCGGGATGGCCGGGCTGGTCGCGGGCGCGTTCTCCATGGCGCTGGGCGAGTTCGCGTCGGTCGACACGCAGAACGACGCCGTCGCCCACGAGGTGGGCGTCGAGCGCGACGAGATCCGGCTCCACCCGGACGTGGAGCAGGCCGAGCTCGCCGCGTCCTACCGGGCGATGGGGCTGAGCGAGGAGACCGCGGCCGCCGTCGCCCGCGAGGTGCACGGCGACCCGGAGCTCGCGGTGCGGGTGCACATCACCCAGGAGCTGGGCGTCGACCCGGACGAGCAGCCCTCGCCGTGGACCGCCGCGGGCTCGTCGTTCCTCGCCTTCGCGATCGGCGGCGTCATCCCGCTGCTGACCTACCTGCTGGGGTCGGCCTCGCTGCCGCTCGCCCTCGCCGTCGGCGGGGTGGGCCTGTTCGTGGCCGGGGCGCTCACCTCGCGGTTCACCACGCGGAGCTGGTGGCTCTCCGGGCTGCGGCAGCTGATGTTCGGCGCGATCGCCGCGGGCGCGACGTTCGTCGTCGGCATGCTCATCGGGGTGTCGGTCGCGGGCTGACCGGCCTGCGCCGATCGGCCCGCCCCTCAGCCCGGCCTCGGCGGGCAGCGCCGATCAGCCCGCCTTGGCGGGCAGCGTCTCGGGCGCGCGCAGCCAGAACACCCAGCCCACCGCCAGCACCGCGCCGGTCACCACGAACGCCGGGCCGTAGCCGACCACCTCCGCCAGCGCGCCCGCCAGCACCGGGCCGAGGATCGCGCCGAGGTCCGACGCCATCTGGAACCCGGCGAGCACCGTGCCCCCGCGCGCGCCCGGCCCGATCACGTCGGCGACGGCGGCGTTCAGGGGCGGGTTGACCAGCCCGCTGCCCAGCCCGGCCACCAGGCACGCGGCCAGGAACAGCCACGGCTCGGCGACGTACCCGAGCACCCCCGTGGCGACCGCGGCCACGGCCAGCCCGACGAGCATCGGCGGGCGGCGCCCGATCCGGTCGGCGATCCGCCCCGCGGCCAGGAGCGTGGCCGCGTTGCCCGCGGCGAACACGGCCAGCGCGATGCCCGACCACGCGTCGGGCAGGCCCAGCGACTCCGTGACGACCAGCGGCACGAGCGCCACCCGGGCCCCGAACACCGCCCAGCCGTTGCCGAAGCTCGCCACGAGCGCGGCGCGGTAGGCCCGGTGCCCGACGGCCTCGCGGAACCCGAGCGCCGGCGGCGCCGCCGGGCCGCCCGGGTCGGGCCGGCCGCCCCCGGTGCCCCGCAGCATCGGCCCGCTCACCGCGGTGACGACGACGAGCATGGCCGCGTAGACGAGGAACGGCGCCCGCAGGCTGACGACGATGAGCGCCCCGCCGAGCAGCGGCCCGACGATGTTGCCCAGCAGGAAGCCGGTGGCCCACATCCCCGACGCGCGACCGCGCATCGTCGGCGGCGCGAGCCGGAGCAGCATCGACAGGGCCGAGATGGTGAACATCGTGGAGCCGACGCCGCCGAGCAGCCGCAGCACGATGAGGTGCCAGTACTCCGCGGCGAAGGCCATGCCCGCCGAGGTGACGGCGACGACGACGAGCCCGGCCATGTAGACCCGCAGCTCCCCGATCCGGCCGACCAGGCCGCCAGCGGCCGGGGCGAACACCAGGCGGGCGAGCGCGAACGCGCTGACGACCAGCGACGCGGCGGTGATGCCGACGTCGAAGGTGCGGACGAAGACGGGCAGCGTCGGGGCGACCAGGCCGAAGCCCACCGCGATCATGAACGAGGCGCCGACGAGCACCCAGATGGCCCGGGGCAGCCGCTCGGGGCGCACGGCGACGGGCAGGGAGCCGGACTCGACCACCCGTACTCCCCCTGTCCGTCACCCGCTCGGTGCCATTGCTACCGAGATCGAGACTACGCCGGGTGTCTGACACTGTGGAGACAGCACCGGGAGCCAGCATCGGGAGGAGGGGGACCGCGGTGACCGCAGAGCCGGCCGTCGACGGCGCGCTGGAGTCGTCGAGCCTCGTCGAGCTCGCCGTCCGCCGGCTGCGCAGCGAGATCCTCAGCGGCGCGCTCGCCCCGGGCGAGCGGCTGGTCGAGGAGCAGCTCACCCGGCGCTTCGGCACCAGCCGCGCGCCCCTGCGCGAGGCGTTGCGCCTGCTGGGCCAGCAGGGTCTCGTGGAGCACCTGCCGCGGCGCGGGGTCCGGGTCGCCGAGCTGTCCGCGCGCGACGTCGACGAGCTGTTCAGCCTGCGCGACGCGCTGGAGCGGTTCGCGGTGGAGTGCGCGCTCGCCGGGGGCGCCCGTCCGGCGTGCGACGGGCTGCGCGCGGCCACCGAGGTCATGGAGCGGGCCGCGGCCGAGGGCGACGCGCTGGAGCGGGCCGCCGCGCACCGCGCCTTCCACCTGGAGCTGGTGGCCCTGTCCGGCCACGGGCACCTGGCCAGGGTCTACGAGCCGGTCCTGCTGCAGCTGCAGCTCTACATGGCCACGAACCTGCGCCGCGAGGCCCGGGAGGCCTCGCCGCTCGACGGGGCGCAGCGGCACCGCAGGCTCTACGACGCCGTCGCGACGGGCGAGCTGGACGCGGTCCTGGCCGAGCTCGCCCACCACGGCGCCCGCACGTACCTGCCCTGACCCCCTCCCCGCGAGTCGGGGCCCGGGTGCGCACGAGTCGGGGCCACCCGATCGTGTGACGCGGTCGTAACGGGGCGGACCCGTCCCTGACACCAAACGGTCGACAATCGACAGAATGCAGCGATTGGTGCCGGCTCCACTTCGGGTCCGGGGGACGCGCCCGTCCCCGCACGAGGTCGTCGACACCGTGCTGGCCCGCATCGCCGCCCGCGGCGACGACGGCGTCTGGATCTCGCTCGTCCCGGCCGCGGCGTTGCGCGCCCGCGCCGACGAGCTGGCCGCGCGCGGCCCGGCCGGGCTCCCGCTGTACGCGGTGCCGTTCGCGGTCAAGGACAACATCGACGTGGCGGGCCTGCCGACGACCGCCGCCTGCCCCGCCTTCGCCCGCTCCCCCGCCGCCGACGCCACGGCCGTGCGCCGGTTGCTCGACGCCGGGGCGATCGTCGTCGGCAAGACCAACCTCGACCAGTTCGCCACCGGCCTGACCGGCGCCCGCTCGCCCTACGGCACGCCGGAGAGCGTGTTCGGCGGCGACCTGGTCCCCGGTGGGTCGAGCTCGGGCAGCGCCGTGGCCGTCGCGGCCGGGCAGGTGGCGTTCGCCCTGGGCACCGACACCGCAGGCTCGGGCCGGGTCCCGGCCGCGTTCAACGGGATCGTCGGCCTCAAGCCGACCCGCGGCCTGGTGAGCACGGCCGGGGTCGTCCCGGCCTGCCGCTCGCTGGACTGCGTGAGCGTCTTCGCCCACGACCTCGCCGACGCCGCCGCCGTGCTCGCCGTGCTCGCCGCCCCCGACCCGGCCGACCCCTGGTCGCGCTCCGCGCCCGTGCGCGGCCGGGAAAGTGGTGCCCGCGCACGGCTGGCCCTCGGCGAGGACCTCGACTTCGACGGCGACGACGCCGTGGCCGCGCGGTTCGCCGCCGTCGCCGACGCGGCCGGCCGCCGGGCCGCCGGGGTGGTGCGCGTGCCGACGGCTCCGCTGCGCGAGGCGGGCGACCTGCTCTACGGCGGCCCGTGGGTGGCCGAGCGGCTCGCCGGGCTGGAGTCGTTCCTGGCCGAGCACCCCGACGACGTCCTGCCCGTGACGCGGGCGGTGATCGAGCAGGGCGCCGGGCACTCGGCCGTCGACGCCTTCCGCGCCCTGCACCGGCTGCAGGAGCTGCGGGCCTGGACCGACCGGCTGTGGCAGCGGGCCGACGCCCTGCTGCTCCCGACCGTCCCGACGACGTTCACCCGCGCCGAGGTCGCCGAGCAGCCGGTGGCCCGCAACCTCGTGCTGGGCCGGTACACGCAGTTCGCGAACCTGCTCGACCTCGCCGCCGTGGCCGTGCCCGCCGGCACCACGCCCGACGGCAGGCCGGTCGGCGTCACGCTGCTCGGCCCGGCCTTCTCCGACGACCGGTTGATCCACATCGCACGCGAGTTGATCGAGGAGGCCGCATGACGTCCACCGTGCGGGCACGGGCCCGGATCGGGCCCGTCGCCGCCAACCCCTACCCCTGGCCCTACGACGGGTCGGTCGACGCCGCGCACACCGCGCTGATCTGCATCGACTGGCAGGTCGACTTCTGCGGGCCCGGCGGCTACGTCGACCGCATGGGCTACGACATCGGGCTGACCCGGGCCGGGCTGCCCGCCACGGCGCGCATGCTGGCCCACGCACGGGAGACGGGGATGCTCGTCGTCCACACCCGCGAGGGCCACGCCCCCGACCTGTCCGACCTCCCCGCGAACAAGCGCTGGCGCAGCGCCCGGATCGGCGCCGAGATCGGCTCCCCGGGCCCGGCGGGCCGGATCCTCGTCCGCGGCGAGCCGGGCTGGGAGATCGTGCCCGAGGTGGCCCCGGTGCCCGGCGAGGTGCTGCTCGACAAGCCCGGCAAGGGCGCCTTCTACGCCACCAACCTCGACCTCGTGCTCCGCACCCGGGGGATCACGCACCTGATCCTCACCGGCATCACCACCGACGTCTGCGTGCACACGACGATGCGCGAGGCGAACGACCGCGGCTACGAGTGCCTGATCCTGTCCGACTGCACCGGGGCCACCGACCCGGACAACCACACCGCGGCGCTGCACATGGTGACGATGCAGGGCGGCGTGTTCGGCGCCGTCGCGGAGTCGCGGGCCGTCATCGAGGGGACCTCATGACCACCGTCCCGGCCGACCCGTACCCCTACGACTTCGACCTCGCCAGCACGGCGCTGCTGATCATCGACATGCAGCGCGACTTCGTCGAGCCCGGCGGCTTCGGCGAGACGCTCGGCAACGACGTCTCCCACCTGCAGGCCGTGATCCCCCCGCTCGCGGCGGTGCTGGCGCGCGCCCGCGCGATCGGCATGCCCGTGATCCACACCCGGGAGGGCCACGTCCCCGACCTGTCGGACTGCCCGCCCGCCAAGCTCAACCGGGGCGAGCCGAGCCTGCGGATCGGGGCGCCGGGACCCAAGGGCCGGATCCTCGTCCGCGGCGAGTACGGCCACGACATCATCGACGACCTCGCCCCGCTGCCCGGCGAGCTGGTGGTCGACAAGCCCGGCAAGGGCTCGTTCCACGGCACGAACCTGGGCGTGGAGCTCGCCGACCTGGGCGTGACCAGCCTCGTCGTCACCGGCGTCACGACCGAGGTGTGCGTGCACACGACCGTCCGCGAGGCCAACGACCGCGGCTACGAGTGCCTCGTGCTCTCCGACTGCGTCGGCTCGTACTTCCCCGAGTTCCAGCGCGTCGGCCTGCAGATGATCTCCGCCCAGGGCGGGATCTTCGGCTGGGTCGCCCCGTCCTCCGCCTTCCTCGCCGCGCTGCCCAGCCCCGTCGACACCGCCGTGCCGTCCCCGCAGGAGGTCCCGTCATGACCACCACCGAACCCGCCCCGCTGAAGCTGCCCTGGTGGGTGGCGGGCGACACCAACGCGTTCTTCGGCCTGGGCTTCAACACCCTGGTCAACGTGCTGGTGCTGTCCGGACTCTGTCTGGGCTTCGTCAACATCCCCGGCTCCGACGTGTTCGGCGTGATCCTCCCGGCGCTGGGCGTGCAGCTGCTGATCGGCAACGTCTACTACACCTACCTCGCCCGGCGGCTGGCGCGGAAGGAGAACCGCACCGACGTCTGCGCGATGCCCTACGGGCCGTCGGTGCCGCACATGTTCATCGTCGTCTTCGTGATCATGCTGCCGATCTACCTGGCCACGGGGGACCCGATCGTCGCCTGGACCTCCGGCCTGGCCTGGTCGTTCATCATCGGCGTCATCGTGCTGATCGGGGCGTTCGTCGGCCCGTTCATCCGGAGGTACACGCCGCAGGCCGCGATGCTCGGCACGCTCGCCGGCATCTCGATCGCGTTCATCTCCATGCGGCCCGCCGCCCAGATGTGGGAGGCGCTGTGGATCGCGCTGCCCGTCATGGTGATCATCCTGATCGGCTTCTTCACCGACCTGAAGCTGCCCGGCAACATCCCCGTCGGCCTCGCGGCGCTGCTCGTCGGCACCGCGATCGGCTGGATCGGCGGCTACATGTCCCCGCCCGCGGTGGTGGAGGCCGCGGGCGACATCGCGCTGTCCCTGCCGACGCTCGACGTCCCGCGCCTGGTCGAGGGGCTGAGCAACGTGGCGCCGCTGCTCGCCACGGCCATCCCCCTGGGCATCTACAACTTCACCGAGGGCATGGCCAACATCGAGAGCGCCGCCGCGGCGGGCGACGAGTACAGCATGCGCGCGATCCTCGGCGCCGACGGCGCGGGCGCGATCGTGGGCGCGGCGATGGGCTGCCCGTTCCCGCCCGCCGTCTACATCGGCCACCCCGGCTGGAAGGCCGCCGGCGGGCGTACCAGCTACTCGCTGGCGTCGGGCGTCTTCATCGCGCTGATGTGCTTCCTGGGCATGTTCTCGCTGCTCGGGGCGCTGCTCCCGCTGCCGGCGATCGTGCCGATCCTGCTCTACATCGGCCTGCTGATCGGCGCACAGGCGTTCCAGGAGGTGCCGAAGGCGCACGCCGTGGCGGTGGTGTTCGCGATCATCCCGAACATCGCGTCCTGGGCGGGCGGGCTGATGACCAACGCCGTCGGCGCGGCCGGGAGCACGCCCGCCGAGGTGGGCGAGGAGGGCTTCGCCAACGCCGGGCTGGTCTACCACGGCACGATCCTGCTCGGCGGCGGCGCGATCCTCGCCGGGATGGTGCTCGGCGCGATCGTCGCGTTCATCATCGACAAGCGGTTCCTCGCCGCCGCGGTCTACTGCTTCATCGGCGCGGCGCTGGGCTTCATCGGGCTGATCCACGCCGAGTCGGTCGGCTGGAACGTCGGCGGGCAGATCGCCCTGGGCTACCTGTTCGCCGGGATCGTCCTGCTGCTGTTCGCGTTCACGACGCGTACGGCCGCGACCTCAGGGGCCACGGAAACGACCGCGGACGAGGCCGTGCCGGAGCCCCGCCCGGCGCCCGAGGCGGCGGCGGTGGCCCCGGTCGACACGACCCGCCCCGCCACCGCGTGATCGGGGGCGACACCGCCGCGGTCGGCGCGCCCGCCGTCGTCGAGCACACCGTCGTCGAGCACACCGTCGTCGAGGAGGTGCGGGCCGCGTTCGACCGGTACGAGCGGGCGCTGGTCGACGGGGACCTCGCGGTGCTCACCGAGCTGTTCTGGGACGACCCGCGGTGCGTGCGGTTCGGCGTCGCGGACCGGCAGCGCGGCGCCGCCGAGATCGCCGCCTGGCGCCGCGCGCACCCGACCGTCCCGTCGGGGCGGCGGCTGCGGGAGACCGCGGTGCTCGCCCTGGGCGACACCGCGGCGGTGGTGACGACGCTGTTCGAGCACCCCGGCGGCCGCACGGAGGGCCGCCAGACCCAGACGTGGTTGCGCCTCCCCGAGGGATGGCGGATCGTGTCGGCGCACGTCTCCGAGGTGCCTCGGGGCTGACGGGGTCCGGCCGGGTGCCCCCGGCCGGACCGCGTCCCGTCAGCCCGCGCCGAGCGCCGTCGCGGCCGCGACGACGTCGACCAGGCCGGCGCCCTTGTCGAACGACGACCCGTCCACGTAGTCCGCGCCGTCGGTGTAGCGGTGGGCGGTGGAGACGATCGCGTCCTCGATCTCCGCGGGGGTGCCGTCGGGGGCGGCCTGGAACAGCTGCGCGACGATCCCGGTGACGTGCGGGGCGGCCATCGAGGTGCCGCTGATCGTGTTGTACGTGCCGACGTCGAGCAGGCCGGGCCCGCTCTGCGGCGCCAGCCCGGTGCTGCAGACCAGCAGGTAGGGCCGGCACGCGGAGACGATGTCCTCGCCGGGCGCGGAGACGTCGGGCCAGGTGGAGCGGTCGGCCTCGGCGCCGCGGGAGGAGAACTCCGACACCGCGCCGTCCCGGGTCCCGGTGTTCCCGTCGACATACGACGCCACGGACAGCACGCCGCCGGTCGGGTCCTGGCCGGGCGGGTTGGTCAGGCTCTCGCTGCCGTCGCCGCCGTCGTTGCCCGCCGCCCAGACCGTCACCACGCCCTCCTCGGCGAGCGCGCGCTGCAGCTTGACCGTCGCGGAGTTCTCGTCGAACGCGCCGCCGCCGGCCGGGCCGTAGGAGTTGTTGACGACCTTGATCGGGTCGCAGCCCGCGCACGGGTCGGCGTGGTTCTCCAGCACCCAGTTCAGGGCGGCGTCCGCCCCGATGATGACGAGCGCGGCCCCCGTCGAGATCGACACGACGTCCGCGCCGGGCGCGGCGCCGGAGACCTCCGTGCCGTCGGTCAGGGTCACCGCGTTGCCCGCGGCGATGCCGCTGACGTGCGTGCCGTGGCCGCCGACCGAGGTCGTGTCGGTGTCGAGCCCGGTGGGCACGTCGAGCACGCACCCGGTGTCGGTGCTGGTCTCGACGAGGCAGAGCGCCCGCAGGTTGCGCACGACCTTGCCGCCGGCGAACGCCGGGTGCGTCGGGTCGATCCCGGAGTCGACGACGGCGACGGTGACGCCGGAGCCGTCGAGGGCCTGTCCGTCGGCGCCGGTGAGGGTCTCGCGGGCCTCGAGCCCCCGCGTCGCGACGTGCGAGGTGTCGGTGAACAGCCGCAGCGGCTGGTCGCCCTCCAGGTACTCCACGCCCGGCAGCGACCGGGCCGCCTCGACCTGCGGGGCCGTCGCGCGGGCGACGACCACGCCGATCCGGTCGAAGCTCGTCACCCGCACCATGCCGGTCTCTGCCACCGCCCGCTCGGCGTCGGCGAGCGTGGCGCCGTGCACCATCAGCGCCGTCGGGTCGCCGGGGGCGAGCGCGAGGGTGCGCGACAGGGCGGGCGACAGCGGCGCGGGACCGGCCGCGGCGGCCCCGGCGGGCGTGGCCGCCAGCGCGGCGGCGACGAGCAGCGCCCCGGTCGTCACACCGATCACGGCGCGCTTCAGGGCAGGGACGTGGGTCACGAGGCCTCCGGTCTCACCGAGTGGTCACCGCTCCAACGACGTTGCGCCGAACGGGTCACGCCTCGCGGCCCGTGACTACTCACCGCGATGCTCACATCCGTCCGCTGGACCACGATCGCATGGCGAACGCGCGATCCCGTACCGCCGTACGGACCACCGCGAGAGGGTCAGACGGGCGACACCTCGTACGTGTGACCGGCGATGCGGAGCCGGTCGATGAGCGCCCGGCCCATCGCGGTGGCCGGGGTGAGCGAGCCCGCGCGGTCGGGCAGGTCGTCGAGGGCGAGGCAGAGCGCGCTCTGCCCGAGCATGACGGCCGTGGCCGCGTACCCGGGGTCGCCGGGACCGGAGACGGTGGCCCGGTAGCGGCGGCCCGACGCGGTGGTGGCGTGCAGCACGGAGCGGAACCAGCCCGACTCGCGGGTGCGCTCGTCCGGCCCGCTGCCGGGGGCGGGCAGCACGCGGTCGACGAGGCCGCGGACCGGCCGCACCGACATCGCGCCGACCAGCGCGCCCAGCCCGGCCGTGACGCCGACGGCGGTGAGCGCCCCGGTCACGCCCGACCCGGCGGACATCGCCTCGCCGTAGCGCAGCCCGGGGCCGTAGGCCCAGTCGAGCAGGGCGTTGCTGCGGCGCACGATTCGGGTGTTGAACGGCGCCATCACGAACGGCGCGGTCCACCGCCCGTCGGGCGTGCGCGCGGGCGGCGCGACGTCGGCGGGCTGCCCGGGCGTCGGCTCGGCGGCGCGGTCCGGGCTCAGCGCGTGCGGGTCGGCGGCGATCCGGCGCGTCGACCGGTCGGCCTCGTAGGCCTCGAACTGGGCGCGCAGCGAGTCGACCGTGCCGCCGCTGACCCCGCCGCGCATCGACGCGACGAGCCGGACCTCGGTGAGCGGACCGGCCCCGTCGGCCTCCGCCCGCTCGTGCAGCATGAGCACGCCCAGGTCCGACGGGATGGAGTCGTAGCCGCAGGAGTGCACGATCCGGGCGCCGGTCTCCCGGGCGGTCGCGTCCACGGCGTCGATGGCATCGCGGACGAACAGCACCTCGCCGGTCAGGTCGGCGTAGTGGGTGCCGGCGGCGGCGCAGGCGCGCACGACCGGCATGCCGTAGCGCGCGTACGGGCCGACGGTCGTGGCCAGCACACGGGTGGACGCGGCCAGCGCGGCGACGGCCTCGGGGTCGCCCGAGTCGGCGACGAGCACGGGCCAGTCCCGCGCGGCGGGCGGCAGCGCCGCGCGGGCGGCCTCCAGCTTGTCCTTGGACCGGCCGGCGAGCGCGATCCGCACGCCGGCGGGCGCGTGCCGGGCCAGGTGGGCGGCGGTCAGCGCCCCGACGAAGCCGGAGGCGCCGTAGAGGACGACGTCGTGGTCACGCGGATCGGTCACCCGACCGATCCTGCCCCACGTCAGCGCCCGCCGAGCAACCCGCCCAGCATCCCGCCGCCCTGCCCGGCCTGCTCGCCCCCGCCGGTGCCCCCGATCATGCCGCCGGGCGGCAGCTCCGAGGGCTGCACGATGACGAAGCCGCGGCCCTGGAACGACAGCGTGACGCGCTCGCCGGTGCTGCGGCCCATCAGCGTGCCGAGATTGAACGTGTCGTTGCTGGTCAGGCCCGTCTGCAGGCTCGCCGACCAGGCGACGGCGGCCTGCGGGTCGGCGTAGGTCGGCTGGTCCACGGTGAGCACGACGGGGGTGCCCTCCGTGGTGATCGCGATCCGGCCGCGGCCGGTGAACTCGCAGTTGAACAGGCCGGCGTTGCTGGCGAACCCGGCGGCGCCGGA
>JAPLAT010000185.1 GCA_026393175.1 Pseudonocardiales bacterium | reverse complement strand
CAGCTCGAGCGTGGCCGCGCGCAGCGCGCGCCGGGTGGCGAGCTTGCGGCGCTCGCGCCCGTCGGGGCGGGTGGTGGTCACACCCCTAGGTTTGCACGTACTGCAACTTGCGTCAACTGCAACTTGCGTCGACTGCAAGTTTCCCCACGACGGTCACGCGTCGAGGAACTCCGCCACCACGGCGTTGAACCGGTCGGGGTTCTCCAGGAACGGGAAGTGCGAGTTCGCCTCCGTCACGGGGAAGACGTAGAGCTGCGCTCCGGGCACCTGCTCGGCGATGTAGCGCTGCGAGCCGGGGCTGACGTGGCTGCCGTCGCAGCCGACGACGAGCGGGCGCACCTCGTCGCCGGGATCGCGCTGCAGGATCGCGCGGATCCGCACCGGGTCGGCGTCGCCGAAGTGGCGGCTGCTGCACAGCGGGCGCACCTCGTCGCCGGGATCGCGCTGCAGGATCGCGCGGATCCGCACCGGGTCGGCGTCGCCGAAGTGGCGGCTGCTGCACAGCGGTCGCACCAGGGGGTCGTTGACGACGACCGAGCGCCCCAGCCGCTCGGCCAGCTCGTCGACGACGCCCTGCACCTCGTCGGCCGCCCCGGACCACCCCCCCATCCCGCACCTCCACCGGGCACTCTCCCGCACGCGCCACCGGCGGAACAGCGCCGGCAGGGGCTCCGGGCCGGGCGGTGCCGGACGGGTCAGGTCGTCATCTCGGCGGCAGCGCCGCCCACCGGCCCCGCCGGCTCGCCGGTACGCCGCGCGGGCGTCCCCAGCATCGCCTCGACCCGCTCCATCCCGAGCGCGAGGACCATCACCACGAGGGGCACGAGGACGAACATCAAGGCGGTCATGTCAGGACGGATGCCCCGGACCCGGGGGGAGTTACACCCGGCCCGGCGGCCGTTCACGGCAGCCGCAGCTCCCTGAGCTGGCGCCGCGAGGTGATGCCGAGCTCGCGGAAGATGCTGCGCAGGTGGGCCTCGACCGTGCGCGGGCTCAGGAAGAGCTGGGAGGCGACCTCGCGGGAGGTCGCGCCGGTGGCCACCAGTCGCGCGATGTGGGCCTCGTGGGCGGTGAGCGCGTCGGCCGGCTGGGCCGTCCGTTCCCGGGGGTGCTCGCCCGTGGCGCGCAGCTCGCGGGCTGCGCGTCCGGCGAACGCGGCCGCACCCATGTCCGACAGCAGCCCGTGGGCGGTGCGCAGCTGCTCGCGGGCGTCCCGGCGGCGGCCCTCGCGGCGCAGCCACTCCCCGTAGACGAGGTGCGCGCGGGCGGCGTCGGCGGCCATGCGGGACGCACCCAGCCGGTCGATCGCGTCGCGGTGGTGCCCCTCGGCGGCCGGACCGGTGCTCGTCACCGCGCGGCACCGGGCCGCCAGGCCCAGTGCCCAGGGGGTGCCGCACGCCCGCGCGCGGGCGTCGAACCGCTCCAGCGCCTGCGCCGCGACGTCCGGGTGACCGGCCCGCACGGCCGCCTCGACGAGCTCCGGCAGGGCCACGCTCACGACGGCGGGCTCGTCCACCCGGGACGCCCGCTCCGCCCCGGCCTGCGCGTCGGCCCAGTTCCCGAGCCCGTTGTGCACGACCGCGAGGGCATACCGGGCCATGCCGACCTCGCCGCCGCTCGGCGGGTTGGGCGGGTCCCCGAGCGTGACGTCGGTGAGGCGGGTGGTGCCCTCGCAGTCACCGCGCCAGGCGGCGAGCATGACGAGGCCGTGCCGCAGCGGCACCGCGCCGGTCGCCTCGGCGATCGCCGTCGCCTCCTCCGTCAGCTCTCCCGCGAGGGCGAGCTCGCCGCGCAAAATCGCGACGGTGGACAGCAGGCTCAGGGCGGCGGGCAGCGTCTCCAACGACCCGAGCGCGCGGGCCATCCGCAGGTGCCGGCTGCCCAGGGCGTGGGCGAGGTCCGCGTCGAGGACCCCGACGGCGAGGCGCCCGGCCAGCCACAGCCACCGGTCGTCCCGCCCCTCGCGCAGCACGGCGCCGTCCGCGCCGTCGCGGAAGGCCTCGAGCGCGAGCCGCAACGGCGGCGTCCCCGCCTCGTTCCCCGTGGCGAACGTCGTCACGAGGCCGTCCAGGAGCAGGTCCGCGGGCCGGGCCGGCGCCGTCGCCCCCGGGGCGGCCGCGGCCGACGCGGCCACCCGGGCGGCCTCGCCGTCACCGTTGACCAGCGCGGCGTCGAACGCCTCCAGGAAGGTGTCGCGGGCCAGCGCGACGTCGGACCGGACGAGTGTCCGTGCCGCCTCGACGAGCCTGCGCGGGATCTCGTGGCCGCCGCGCGCGGTGTGGTAGGTGATGCGCGCCCGCAGCAGCTCGCCCCGGGTCTCCTGCACCGCGTCCAGCGGCCCGGCCGCCGCGACGGCCAGCAGCTCCAGCGCGGTCTCGGACCCCCCGGCCGCGTGCGTGGCGTGGGCGGCGTCCAGGGCTCGGGCGGCCCGGGCGGCCGGGTCGGGGGTGAGCTCGACCTCCGCTGGAGGAACGCG
This sequence comes from Pseudonocardiales bacterium, assembly GCA_026393175.1. Taxonomy (GTDB): domain Bacteria; phylum Actinomycetota; class Actinomycetes; order Mycobacteriales; family Pseudonocardiaceae; genus Pseudonocardia. The sequence continues at coordinate 52 of JAPLAT010000185.1, read as the reverse complement.
GCGGCGGCGGCCAGCCCGCCCCGGGCGTGCGCCCGGCCGGCCGAGCGCTCCA
>JAPLAT010000419.1 GCA_026393175.1 Pseudonocardiales bacterium | reverse complement strand
GCACGGCGGCAGGGGCCGACGGCACGGCGGCCGTCGGGGCGGGCGCCCACATGTCCGTGCCCGGGGTGGACAGCGCCCTGCCCAGGGCCGGCGGCGCGGCGGCCGGGGTCGACGGCGCGGCGAGCGCGGCCGACGGCACAGCGGCCGGGGCCGATGGCACAGCGGCCTCCGGGACCGTGGCGGACGGGACCGTGGCCGGCGGGACCGTGGCCGACACGACCGTGGCGGGCGGGACCGTGGCGGGCGCGACCGTGGCCGGCGGCCCGGCCCGGCCGTCGCCGCCCGAGCGCAGCGTCAGGCGCAGGACGTCGGCGGCGAACCAGGCGGCGAGCACCAGCGCCACCACCGTGACCAGCAGCGCGACCGCCCCCTCACCGGCCGCGATCGCCTCGTGCCCGAGGGCGTGGTGCGGGGCGGTCCCCGCGGCGCCGTCCCCCGCGGCGTGGTCGTGCCCGACCAGCAGCATGAACAGCATCGCGACCGCCCCGGCGAGGTGCCGGCCCGCCCCGCCGCCCACGGTGCCCGCCCGCAGCGCCGCCGCGAAGAACCAGGCCCCGGAGACCACGAACGCCGCGACCCACAGCGGCGGGGGGACGACGTCGGCCGCCGGGACGATCATCGCCGCCATCCCCAGGCCCATGGCCGCGTGGGCCGCCGCGTCCGCGGCCGGGGCCCGGCGCGTCGCGAGCTGCACGACCGCGACCAGCCCGGCGAGTGCGCAGGCCACGGCGAGCGGGACGTCCCACCAGGCGACACCCGGTCCCATGCCGACTCCTCGTCCGATCTCGGGGCCACCCGGACGACCGAGGGTAACCACGCGGACGGGCCGATCTCCATACGGTCACGGGGTACCGGCATCCCCGGTCGGGCCGGCCCGGGTCGCGTCCCCGGCCTCCCGACCCCCACCCTCGAACCCCACCGCGACCGCCGAGAGTGCACCCCGTCGCCCTCCCCCCGGACCGACCGCACCCTCGACCCGGCCCGGGCCATCGAGGGTGCACCCCGTCGGATCCGGACGGGACGGGGTGCACCCTCGACCCCGTCTCGGCCGGTGGGGGCCACCCCGTCGCATCCGCACGGGACCGGGTGCACCCCTCGCCTCGGCCGGGCACGGCCGGGGTGAGGTCCGTCCGGGGCGGACGGGCGCGCGGTCGGACGGCGACGCGGGCCGCGACCAGGTCGGGTCGGAACCGGACGCGGGGCGGGCGGACTGGCGGGGCCCCTGACGGATCACGCTGCCCGACGGGCCGACCGCACCGGCCCCGGTCGCCGAGGCGGGGGCGCGACCGGCCCGTACAGCGCGACGCGGTGGCGGTGGACCCCGGACACCGAGCGATCACCAAGACGGCGCTCCGGCCGGACCGGCCGGTGATGGCCGAGCCGACCCGCGGCCGGCACGTCGTGCCGGCTGGGTCGTGCTGGCCGGGTCGTGCCTGCCGGGTCGTGCCGGCCGGGTCGTGCCGGCCGGGTCGTGCCGGCTGGGTCGTGCCGCTGCCCGGGACCAGCCCGGCGGCCTCCCCCGTCGTCGACGCCGTCGTGGTCCGGTCGGCCGCGGCCCGGGTGCGGCGCGCGGGCCGGCAGGGCGCGGGCCGACGGGTGGCGGGCCGACGGATGGCGGGGCGGCCGGCTACCCGCGGCCCGCCTCGCCGCGGAACGGCTGCGCCAGGTGCTCGAGGACGCGCAGCGCGAGCTCGGCGGCCTCCCCCGGACCCGCGGCGCGGGCGCGCTCGCAGTCCTCGAGGATGCGGCGGTGCGCGGTGATGACGTCCGGGCGCAGCAGCTCCGCGCCGTACTCGTCGTAGCGCCGCCGCAGCCACTCCGCGAGCCCCGGGCCGGCGACACCGGGGCACGGGCCGCCGTCGGCGGGCTCCGGCACCGGCACGTCCGCGCCCTCGGCCCGCGCCCACTCCAGGTGGATGCGGGACCCGGCGCCGTCGACGGTCACCCGCGGGTACTCCAGCGCGAGGGTGAGCCGGGCGGTGGCACCGCCGCACTCCACGTCGAGGACCGTGACGGGACGGACCTCCACCCCGGCGGTCTGGTCGATGAGCACCCCGTGCACCGGCGGCCCGGACCGGACGTCCAGGGCGGGCAGGTCCCGGCCGCGGAGCTGCGCGACCGTCCGGTCGTCGTCGTCGTGCACGGCGATGCCGGTGACGGCCAGCGGCTCCTCCCCCGACAGGACCAGCGTGAACGGCGGCGGGGCACCCCCCGCGCC
>JAPLAT010000471.1 GCA_026393175.1 Pseudonocardiales bacterium | reverse complement strand
GACGATCGAGAGGCCGAGCGCGATCTCGTAGGAGATCACCTGGGCGGCCGAGCGCAGCGCGGCGAGCAGCGGGTAGGGCGAGCCGGAGGCCCAGCCGCCGAGCACGATGCCGTAGACGCCGATCGAGGAGCAGGCCAGCACCACGAGGACGCCGACCGGCAGGTCGACGAGCTGGAGCACCGTCTGCTCGCCGAAGATCGTGACCTCGCCGCCGAACGGGATGACCGAGAAGGCGACGAAGGCCGGGATGGTGGAGATGATCGGCGCGACGAAGTAGACCTTGCGGTCCGCCTCCGCCGGCATGATGTCCTCCTTGAACGCGAGCTTGAGCCCGTCGGCCAGGGACTGGAGCCACCCACCGGGTCCTGTGCGGTTGGGGCCCGGACGCTGCTGCATCCGGCCCACGACCTTGCGCTCCCAGTTGATCATGAACAGCGTCAGCACGACGCCGACGGCGAACAGCGCCACGACCTTGAGCAGGATGAGCCAGATCGGGTCGTCGGCCAGCAACTGCTGGGTCCGGGTCATCCCGTCGACCGGGGCCGGGACCTGCGCGAGCCAGGTCGTCATGCCGTCACCTCCATTCGGGCTACCTCCACCAGGTCGCCGTGCCCGGCGCCGAGGACCGCGCGCACGCGGGACTCACCGGAGTTCGCCGGCAGCCAGACGACCCCGTCGGGGAGGTCGGCCAGCGCCACCGGCAGCGTGATGGTGCCGCGTGGCGTGCGGACCGTCGCCGGGGCCCCCTCGGTGATGCCGAGACGCTCGGCGGTGGCCGCGTTCACGCGCAGCAGCGCGGGGCGCGCGGTGCCCGCCAGCGCGGGCTCGTCGACGGCCAGCGAGGAGCCGTCGATGAGCGCCCGCCAGGTGGCGAGGACGGCCTGGCCGGCCACCGTCGGGCGCAGCGCGGAGCCCGGCGCGATGGTGGGCGGCGCGGGCCGGACGGCGGCGCGGCCGAGCCGCTCCAGGTCGGCCGCGGCGGCGGCCGGGGTCTGGGTGAACAGGTCGGCGTCCATCTCGACGGCCAGGGTGTCGAGCACCCGGCAGTCGGGGAGCACGCCGGAGCCGTCGAGCGCGGGCTGCCAGGAGCGCACGCGGCCCTCCCAGTTGAGGTAGCTGCCGGCCCGCTGGACGTCCGGCGCGACCGGCAGCACCACGTCGGCGAGCTCGGTGACCGCCGAGGTGTGCATCTCCAGGCTCACCAGGAACCCGACCTCGCGCAGGGCGGTGAGCGCGGCGCCGGGGTCGGCCAGGTCGTACGGGTCGACCCCGCCGACGACCAGCGCGGCGAGCTCGCCGTCGGCCGCGGCGGCCAGCATCTCGTCGGTGTCGCGGCCCGGGGTGGCCGGGAGCGCGCCGGCCGGCAGGCCCCAGGCCGTCTCGACCTCGGCGCGCACGGCGGCGTCGGCGACGGGACGGCCGCCGGGCAGCAGCGTCGGCACCGCGCCGGCGTCCAGCGCGCCGCGGTCCCCGGCGCGGCGGGGCACCCAGCCGATGCGGGCGCCGGTGCGGGCGGCCAGCAGGGAGACCGCGGAGTACAGGCCGGGCACCTCGGCGGCGCGCTCGCCGACGAGGATCACGCCGCCGCCGCCCAGCGCCGCCAGCAGCTCGGCGGGCAGCTCGGACAGCACGGCCGCCTCGGCCCCCGGCACGGCCGGGACGAGGTTGTCCTTCGCCGCGGGCGAGGCCGCGCCGGTGTCGCGCGAGGTGCGCTCGACGGCAGGCGTCGTCCACTGGCCGAGGTGGTAGACCTGCTGCCCGTGCTTGCGGGCGGCCTTGCGCAGCCGCAGGTAGACCAGCGGCGCCTCCTCCTCCGGCTCCAGCGCGACGCAGAGGACCGTGGGCGCGGCCTCCAGCGCGGTGTAGTCGAGGATCTCCGGCCCCTGGCCGACGACGTGCGCGGCGAGGAAGTCCAGCTCCTCGGCCGAGTGCGGCCGGGCCCGGAAGTCGACGTCGTTCGTGCCCGCGGCGACCCGGGCGAACTTGGCGTAGGCGTAGGCGTCCTCGCGGGTCAGCCGGCCGCCGGCGAGCACGCCGATGCCGGTGCCGCGGGCGGCCAGCAGCCCCGCCGCGGCGACGGCGAGGGCGTCGGTCCAGGACGTCTCGACGAGCACGCCGTCGCGCCGCACCATGGGCCGGGTGATCCGCCCGGCCGAGGACAGGTAGCGGAACGCGAAGCGGGTCTTGTCGTCGATCCACTCCTCGTTGACGGCCGGGTCGTTGCCCGACAGCCTGCGCATGACCGTGCCGCGCCGGGTGTCGACGCGGATCGCGGCGCCGCCCGAGTCGTGCTCGCCCACGCCCGGCGTGGACACCAGGTCGAACGGGCGGGAGCGGAACCGGTACTGCGCGCTGGTCAGCGCGCCGACCGGGCAGATCTGGATCGTGTTGCCCGAGTAGTAGCTCTGGAACGGCTTGTCGTCGGCGACGCCGACCTGCTGGTTCGCGCCGCGCTCCAGCAGGTCGATGAACGGGTCGCCGGCGATCTCCTCGGAGAAGCGGGTGCAGCGCTGGCAGAGCACGCAGCGCTCGCGGTCGAGGAGCACCTGCGAGGAGATCGGCAGCGGCTTGGGGAACGTCCGCTTCTTCTCGGTGAACCGGCTGTCGGCGCGCCCGGAGGTCATGGCCTGGTTCTGCAGGGGGCACTCGCCGCCCTTGTCGCAGATCGGGCAGTCCAGCGGGTGGTTGATGAGCAGCAGCTCCATCACCCCGGCCTGGGCCTTCTCCGCCACCGCGGACGTGTGCTGCGTGCGCACCACCATGCCGTCGGCGACGGTCATGGTGCAGCTGGCCTGCGGCTTGGGCATCGGCCGCCCGCCCATCTCCACCTCGACCAGGCACTGGCGGCAGGCGCCCGCCGGGTCGAGCAGGGGGTGGTCGCAGAACCGCGGCACGATGATCCCGAGCCGCTCGCAGGTGCGGATGAGCAGCTCGCCCTTGGGGGCGTCGACGACCCGGTCGTCGATCGTCAGCCGGACGTGCCCCTCGGGGACGGGGGTGGTCTCGGTCGTCTCGTGCGTGACGGTCACGCCATCGCTCCTGCGGTGTCGCGGTGCGCCGCGGGTTGCGCGGCGCAGAGGTCCAGGAACTCCTGGCGGAAGTACTTGATCGCGCTGGTGATCGGGCTCGTGGCGCCGTCACCGAGGGCGCAGAAGCTCCGGCCGAGGATGTTGTCGCAGATGTCGAGCGACCGCCCACGGCACCGAGACGGTCTCGTTGAAGACCTGCACGGCCGTCGTCCCGAGCATGGAGCCCGCGGCGGCGGCGCCCTCGAAGTCCAGCGGGACGTCGAGGTGCTCGGCGGTGAACAGCGGGGTGGACGAGCCGCCCGGCGTCCAGAACTTCAGCGGGATCCCGTCCTTCATCCCGCCGGCCATCTCCAGGAGCTGCCGCAGCGTGATGCCCAGCGGGGCCTCGTACTGCCCGGGGCGCTCGACGTGCCCGGACACCGAGTAGATCTTCGGGCCGGGGCTCTTCTCGGTGCCCATCGACCGGAACCAATCGGAGCCGCCCTGCACGATGGCCGGAACCGACGCGATGGTCTCCACGTTGTTCACCACGGTGGGCGACGCGTAGAGCCCCGAGGTGGCCGGGAACGGCGGCTTGAGCCGCGGCTGGCCGCGGCGGCCCTCCAGCGAGTCGAGCAGCGCGGTCTCCTCGCCGCAGATGTACGCGCCGGCCCCGGCGTGCACCACGATGTCGAGGTCGAAGCCCGAGCCGAGGATGTCCTTGCCGAGGTAGCCCTTGGCGTAGGCCTCCTCCACCGCGCGGCGGACCCGGCGGATCGGGTGCAGCGCCTCGCCGCGGATGTAGATCGCGCAGAAGTTCGCGCGGATCGCGAAGCTCGTGATGATGCAGCCCTCGATGAGCGAGTGCGGGTCCGCCATCATCGTGGGGATGTCCTTGCAGGTGCCCGGCTCGCCCTCGTCGGCGTTGATCACGAGGTACTTGGGCTTGGCGCCCGGGCCGGTGGCGCCCTGCGGGATGAAGCTCCACTTCATGCCCGTCGGGAACCCCGCGCCGCCGCGGCCGCGCAGGCCGGAGTCCTTGACCAGCTGGATGAGCTGGTCGGGGTGGGCGGTGAGCGCGGTGCGCAGGGCCTGGTAGCCCTCCAGCTGCTCGTAGGTGTCGATCGACCACGAGCGCGGCGACTGCCAGCGCCGCGTGAGCACCGGCGTGAGCGGGTCGGGAGTCATCTCTTCTCCTCCAGCACCGGGAAGGCGGGCGGCGAGTCGGGCATGCCGGGGGCGGTCCACCCGCGCTCGGCGGCCAGCGCGGCCCCGCGCATCGTCTCGACGGCGGTGGAGGGGCCCTCCACCGAGCGCTCGAGGTCCGGGAAGATGCCCGCGAGCTCGAGGGAGACGGTGCGCAGGTCGGTCAGCGGGGCGCCGCGCGTGGGGTGCGGCTTCTCGCCGCGCTGCAGCGCGTCCACCAGGTCCTCGGCGCTCCGCACCGTCTGGTTGTCGAAGAACTCGTAGTTGACCTGCAGCACGGGGGCGAGGTCGCAGGCCGCGAGGCACTCGGCGTGCTCCAGCGTGATCGAGCCGGGGGTGCCGGGCTCGCCCGCGGTCTCCTCGTGGCCGACGCCGAGCTTGGCCTTGAGCCGCGCGTAGATGTCGTCGCCGCCCAGCGCCGCGCACAGCGTGTTGGTGCAGACGCTGACCAGGTGCTCACCGCACGGGGTGCGCTTGTACATCGTGTAGAACGTCGCGACCGCGGCGACCTCGGCGGTCGTGAGCTCCAGGGCCTCGGCGCAGTACCGGATGCCGTCCTGGCTGACGTGGCCCTCCACCGACTGCACGAGGTGCAACAGCGGCAGCAGCGCCGAGCGCGACTGCGGGTAGCGCGCGACGATCTCCTTCGTGCGCTGCCGCGTGAGCTCGTCGAACACCGGGGAGACCGGCGACTGCTCGGCGGGCGGGGCCCACGTGCGCTCCTCGGGAGCCACCACCGGCCCGTTCGTCTCGGGGTTGGGGGTCGTCACCGGTCCACGCCTCCCATGACGGGGTCGATCGACGCGACGGCCGCGATGACGTCGGCGACCATGCCGCCCTCGCTCATCGCCGGCATCGCCTGCAGGTTGACGAAGCTGGGCTCGCGGACGTGCACGCGCACCGGGCGGGTGCCGCCGTCGGACACCAGGTGGTAGCCCAGCTCGCCGCGCGGGGACTCGACCGCCGTGTAGACCTGGCCCGGCGGCACGTGGAAGCCCTCGGTGACCAGCTTGAAGTGGTGGATCAGCGACTCCATCGACTGGCCCATGATCTTGCGGACGTGCTCGAGCGTGTTGCCCATGCCGTCCGAGCCGATCGACAGCTGTGCGGGCCAGGCGATCTTGGCGTCCTCCACCATGACCGGGCCGGGCGTGGCGCGCATCTTGTCCACGGCCTGCTCGATGATCTTGAGCGACTCGTGCATCTCGGCGACGCGCAGCCGGTAGCGGGCGTAGCAGTCGGCCTCGGTGAGCACCGGGACGTCGAAGTCGTACTCCTCGTAGCCGCAGTACGGCTCGGTCTTGCGCAGGTCCCACGGCAGGCCGGCGCTGCGCAGGATCGGGCCGGTGGCGCCGAGCGCGAGGCAGCC
>JAPLAT010000040.1 GCA_026393175.1 Pseudonocardiales bacterium | reverse complement strand
CGGCGGCCCGCGCGCTGCTCGCCGACGTCGTCGCGCTGCACCGCGAGGGCCTGTGCGCGCCGCTGCCGCTGGCCACCCAGTGCGCGGCGAGCTACGCCAACAGCCGCGGCGGGGGCGGGTCCCCCGAGGCGGCGCTGTCCGACGCGCTGCGGCAGTGGACCGGCGCGATCGGCGAGCAGGCCGACGCGGCGCACGTCCGCGTCTGGGGCCCGCGGTCCGACGCGCTCACCGCCGAGCGCGGGGAGGGCGAGCCCACCCGGTTCGGCGACCTCGCCCTGCGGCTGTGGGCGCCGCTGCTGCGCGCGGAGGCGGTGGACTTCCCGTGACCCTCGCCGCCCGCCGGATCGGCCCGGCCAGCGCGATCCCGCCCGCCGCGTTCAGCGTCACCGGCCCGCTGCCCGCCGGCACCACGGTGCTGGAGGCCAGCGCCGGCACCGGCAAGACGTTCACCATCGCCGCGCTCGCCGCCCGCTACGTGGCCGAGGGGCTGGCCGCGCTGCCCGAGCTGATGCTGGTGACGTTCGGCCGGGAGGCCACCACGGAGCTGCGGGAGCGGGTCCGGGAGCGGCTGGTGTCCACCGCGCGCGGCCTGGCCGACCCCGCGGCGGCCCGCGCGGGCGGCGACGAGGTGCTGGCGCTGCTGGCCACCGGCCCCGACGCCGAGGTGGCGCAGCGCCGCGAGCGGGTGGTGCGCGCGCTGGCCGGCTTCGACGCCGCCACCATCGCCACCACCCACCAGTTCTGCCAGCAGATGCTCGCCGGGCTCGGCGTGGCGGGCGACAGCGACCCGCAGGCGGTGTTCGTCGAGTCGATCGACGACCTCGTCGCCGAGGTCGTCGACGACTTCTACGTGCGCAAGTACGGCCTCCGCGACGCCGCCAACCCGGCGTTCACCCACGCCGAGGCGCTGTCGCTGGCCCGCCAGGCCGTGTACGACGCGCAGGCCCGGCTGGAGCCGGCGGGCGAGCCGCCCGACACCCCGGCCGGCGTGCGGTACCGCTTCGCCACCGCCGTCCGCTCCGAGGTGGCGCGGCGCAAGCGGGTGGCCGGGGTCTACACCTACGACGACATGCTCACCCGGCTGTCCGACGCGCTGCGCACCTCGCCGGAGGCGGCGCAGCGGCTGCGGTCGCGCTACGCCGTGGTGCTGGTCGACGAGTTCCAGGACACCGACCCGGTGCAGTGGCACATCCTGCGCACCGCCTTCCACGGCCACACCACGCTGGTGCTCATCGGCGACCCCAAGCAGGCCATCTACGCCTTCCGCGGCGCCGACGTCGTGAGCTACCTCGACGCCACTCGCGCGGCGGGCGGGCACGCGACGCTGGCCCGCAACCACCGCAGCGACGCCCCGCTGCTCGGCGCGCTCGACACGCTGTTCGCCGGCGCGGAGCTGGGCGACGAGCGGATCGTCGTGCACCCGGTCGCGGCGGCGCACACCGGGCGGCGGCTGGCGGGCTCGCCCGCGGACGCGCCGCTGCGGATCCGGGTGGTGGGCCGCGACGGGCTGCCGCAGTCGGGCCGCAAGCTTGCCCTGGCCGGCCCGGCCCGCGAGCTCGTGGCCCGCGACTGCGCGGCCGAGGTGGCGGCGCTGCTGGCCAGCCCGGCCACGATCGCCGGCCGGCCGGTCGCGCCGGGGGACGTCGCCGTGCTGGTCCGCACGAACGACCAGGCCGCCGTCGTGCGGGCGGCGCTGGGCGCGGCGGGCGTGCCCGCGGTGCAGTCGGGCACGGCCAGCGTGTTCGGCGCGCCGGTGGCGCGGGAGTGGCTCACGCTGCTGGAGGCGCTGGAGCAGCCGCGGGCGTTCCGGGTCCGGGCGGCCGCGCTCACCTGCTTCGTCGGGGCCACGGCGGAGCAGCTGTGCGCGCCCGACGCCGACGCCCGGCTCGACGCGATCGGCGGCGAGCTGCGGGAGTGGGCCGCGGTGCTGCACGCCCGCGGGGTGGCGGCGCTGCTGGAGACCGTCACCACCACCCGGGAGCTGCCGCGGCGGCTGCTCGGCCGCACCGACGGCGAGCGCACGCTCACCGACCTGCGCCACGTCGGGCAGGCCCTGCACGCCGCGGCCACCACCAGGCACCTCGGCCCGGCCGCGCTCGTCGACTGGCTGCGCCACCGCGTCGCCGACGCCGCGGCCGACGTCGGGCCGGAGCGCAGCAGGCGGCTGGAGTCCGACGCCGCCGCCGTCCAGATCATCACGGTGCACCGCAGCAAGGGCCTGGAGTACCCGGTCGTGCACGTGCCCTTCGCCTGGGACCGGTACGCGGGCGACCCGGCGTTCCCGCTGCTGCACGACGCCGAGGGCCGCCGCGTGCTCGACGTCGGCGGCCCGACCGGCGAGGGCTGGGCCGAGCGCTGCACGCAGCACCGCGCGGAGGAGGCCGGGGAGGACCTGCGGCTGCTCTACGTCGCGCTGACCCGGGCCCGCAGCCAGGTCGTGGCGTGGTGGGTGCCGGCCACCACCGTCCCCGCGTCGCCGCTGCACCGGGTGCTGTTCGGACGCGGCGGTGAGCTCGCCACGCACTACCGGGTGCCCGCGGACGGCGCCGCGCTGGAGACGCTGCGCGCCCTCGCCGGTCCCGACCTCGCCGTCGAGGTCGTGGCCGAGCGCACCGAGCCGCCGTTCACCGCGAGCGGCACCGGCGCGGGCGGGCTCTCCGCGGCCGCCTTCGGGCGCGGGCTCGACGAGACCTGGCGGCGCACCTCCTACACCGCGCTCACGGCGGCCGCCCACGGGAGCGCGCCCGCGGCGACGAGCGAGCCCGAGGACACCGGCACCGACGACGAGCCCGACACCGCCGAGGAGGGGCTCCCGGCCGCCCCGCCGCCCGGCGCCGTCGTCTCGCCGATGGCGGACCTGCCCGCGGGCGCCGCGTTCGGCACCCTCGTGCACGCGGTGTTCGAGGCCGCCGACCTCACCGCGCCCGACCTCGCCGCCGAGCTCACCGCGCACGCCGCCGCCGAGCTGGCGCGCCGCCCCACGCCGGGCCTGGACGCCGCCGCGCTCGGCGCGGCGCTGGTGCCGTGCGCGCTCACCCCGCTGCTGCCCTCGGGGCTGCGGCTGGCCGACGTCGCCCCGGCCGACCGGCTCGCCGAGCTGGAGTTCGAGCTGCCCCTGGCCGGCGGCGACGCCGGCGCGGGCGCGGCCCTGGACCTGGGCGCGGTCGCCGGCCTGCTGCGCGCCCACCTGCCCGCCGACGACCCGCTGGCGGGGTACGCCGACGACCTCGCCGCGCTGGGCGGCGTGCCCGCGCGCGGGTACCTCACCGGCAGCATCGACGCCGTGCTGCGGCTGCCGGGCGGCCGGTTCGCGGTGGTCGACTACAAGACCAACCGGCTCGCCCCGCCCGGCCCGCTGACCAGCGCCGACTACGCCTTCCCCCGC
>JAPLAT010000408.1 GCA_026393175.1 Pseudonocardiales bacterium | reverse complement strand
ATCGAGACGACGCCGCTCGGCATGGCCGACGTCGCGTTCGCGGCCGGGTTCGCCAGCGTCCGGCAGTTCAACGACACCGTGCGCGAGGTCTACGCCGTCCCGCCGTCGACGCTGCGCGCGGAGGCCGGGCGGCGCCGCGGCACGGCGCCCGCCGTCGCGGGGACGCTCGTGCTCCGGCTGCCCTACCGGCCGCCCCTGGACGCCGACGGCCTGCTCGCGCACCTGGGCGCCCGCGCGCTGGCCGGCGTCGAGCGCCTCGACGACGAGGGGTACGCCCGCACGCTGCGCCTGCCGCACGGGCCGGCCACGGTCGCGCTGCTGCCGGTCGACGGGCACGTCCGCGCGACGCTGCGCCCCGCCGACCCGCGCGACCTCGGACCCGCCGTCGCCCGCGTGCGGCGGCTGCTCGACCTCGACGCCGACCCCGTCGCCGTCGACGGCGCGCTGGGCACGGACCCGGTGCTCGCGCCGCGCGTCGCGGCCGTGCCGGGGATCCGCGTGCCGGGCACCGTGGACGGGTTCGAGACGGCCGTGCGCGCCGTGCTCGGCCAGCAGGTCTCGCTCGCCGCGGGCGTGACGACCACGGCCCGGCTGGCGGCCGCGCTGGGCGAGCGGCTGCCCGCGCCGCTCGCCGCGGGCGGCCCCGACCTGCTGTTCCCGACGCCCGCCGCCGTCGCCGAGCACGGCGCGGGCGTGCTCACCGGACCCGCCCGGCGCACGGCCACGCTGCTCGGGCTCGCCGCGGCCGTCGCGGACGGGTCGCTGCCGCTCGACCCCGGCCGCGACGCCGCCGACCTGCGTGCCGCGCTCGTGGCGCTGCCCGGGATCGGCCCGTGGACGGCCGGCTACGTCGCCCTGCGCGTCGTCGGCGACCCCGACGAACTGCTCGCCACCGACCTCGCCGTGCGCCGCGGCGCCGCCGCGCTCGGGCTGCCGTCCGACGCGGCGGGCCTCACCGCCCGCGCGGAGCCCTGGAGACCCTGGCGGTCCTACGCCGCCGCCCACCTGTGGAGGACCGCATGACCGGCATCGCCACCCTGGCGACCTTCGCCACCCCGTTCGGCCCGTTCACCGCGATCGTCGACGCCGACGGCGCCGTGCTCGCGTCGGGATGGACCGGCACGGCCGACGACCTGCTGCCCGTGATCCATCCCTCGCTGCGGCCCGCCGAGGTCGTCGAGGGCGATCTCGGCGACGTCGGGAAGGCGATCGTCGCCTACCACGACGGCGACCTCACGGCCGTCGACGGCATCCCCGTCCGGCAGCGCTCCGGGGCGTTCCTGGAGCACGCCTGGGACGTGCTGCGCACCGTGCCGGCCGGGGCGCCGGTGACGTACGCGGAGTACGCGGCGCGCTCGGGCAGGCCCGCGGCCGTGCGGGCGGCGGCCTCGGCGTGCGCGCGCAACGCGGCAGCGCTGTTCGTGCCCTGCCACCGCGTGCTGCGCACGGACGGCACGCTCGGCGGGTTCCGGTGGGGCACCGAGGTCAAGCGCCGCCTGCTGGAGCACGAGTCGGGGGCCTGAGACCGCGCGCCCGCGCCCGCCACGAACGGCACCTTCGTCCACACCGGGTGGATGAAGGTGCCGTTCGTGGCGGGTCGAACGCCCGTGCGACCGTTCGCCGATACGTTCGCCGATACGTTCGACTGCCCCGGCGCGTCCCCGGCCGTCCTGTCGGGGGGCTGTTGCACGCTGTCCCCATGGACCTCCCCGCGCTCCTCGTCGGCCTGCTCGTCGGGCTCGGGCTGGGTGCGGGCGTGGCGTGGGTGCTGCTGGGCAGCCGGGCGCGGGTCGGGGCGGCCGAGGCGGCGCGGGCGGCGGCCGACGCGTCCGCCATGGCCCGGGCCGACGCCGCGGGCCTGCGAGCCGAGCGCGCCTGGCTGCTGGCCCGCGTCGAGGACCTGACCGCGCAGCTCGCCGACGCCCGCGCGCGCACCACCCGGGCCGAGGCCGAGGCGGCGGGCGCGCAGGCCGCGCTCCTCGCCGAGCGGGAGGCGGCCGGGCAGCGCGAGGAGCTGCTCACCCGGCGCGACGAGGAGCTGGCGAGCGCGTTCCGGGCCCTGTCGGCCGACGCGCTGGCCCGCAACAACGAGCAGTTCGTCGCGCTCGCGGAGAGCCGCATCAAGGAGGCCACGGCGGCGCTGCACGCGAAGGCCGACGGCGACGCGAGCGCCCGCGCGCAGGCGATCGGGCGGCTGCTCGACCCGGTGGCGGCGACGCTGCAGCGGGTCGAGGGCCAGCTGCGCGAGGTGGAGCGCGAGCGGGAGTCGGCCTACGCGGGGCTGCGCGAGCAGGTCAGCGCGATGCGCGTCAGCTCGGAGCTGCTGCAGGGCGAGACGAAGGCGCTGGTCAACGCGCTGCGGGCGCCGCAGGTGCGGGGCCGGTGGGGTGAGCTGCAGCTGGAGCGCGTCGTCCAGCTCGCCGGGATGGTGGAGCACTGCGACTTCTCCACCCAGGTCACCGGGCAGGGCGCCGACGGCGGCGTCCGCCCCGACATGGTCGTGCACCTCGCGGGCGGCAAGCAGGTCGTCGTCGACGCGAAGGTGCCGTTCGCGGCGTACCTGGAGGCGGTGGAGAGCCGCGACGCCGCGACCCACCGCGAGCGGCTCGGCGCGCACGCGCGGCAGCTGCGCCAGCACGTCGACGCGCTGTCGGCCAAGAGCTACTGGGCCGCGTTCGAGCCGTCGCCGGAGTTCGTCGTGCTGTTCGTGCCGGGCGACCCGTTCCTGGAGGCGGCCCTGCAGGCCGACCCGTCGCTGATGGAGCACGCGTTCGCCCAGAACGTCGTCATCGCGACGCCCACCACGCTCATCGCGCTGCTGCGCACGGTCGCCTACAGCTGGCGGCAGGAGGCGCTGGCCCGCAACGCCGCGCAGGTGCACCAGCTGGGCAAGGAGCTGCACGGGCGGCTCGCCACGATGGGCACGCACGTGGCGAAGCTCGGGCGCAGCCTGGAGGCCGCCGTCGGCAGCTACAACCAGACCGTCAGCTCGCTGGAGGCGCGGGTGCTCGTCACGGCGCGCAAGCTCACCGACCTCAAGGTCGCCGACGACGAGCTCGCCTCCCCCGGCCAGGTCGACCGCACCCCGCGCACGGTCTCGGCGCCCGAGCTCGTCGCCTCGGCGGCGGACGCGCTGGTGGCCCTGCACGGGTGGGAGTACGAGCGCGGCGAACGGCCCTCCGGCGAGAACCGGGCTAGCGTGGGCACGTGACCGCACCCGCGAGCGGCGCCGAGCGCCGGCGAGGAGCAGCCGTGCCGGAGTCGGAGACCGGGGGATCCGGCAGGCGCGCGCGTCCCGCGCGCCCCGGGAAGGCCGCCCGCGCGCCGCGGGAACGTCCGGCCGCCGAGGTGGACGTGCCCGAGCGGGGGCCCGGCGGGCGCTGGCCCGTCCCCGAGCGCTCGCTCATCGCCACCGTGCTCGGCGTGTCGCCGGTCGTGGCGGTCGCGGTGGCCGCCGGGCTGACCACGCTCGGCGTCGTCGTCGACCTGCTGCGCATCGGCACGCTCGGCACGCCGTTCACGATCTGCTACCTGACCGGCTGCGTGCTCGCCGTCGCGTGGGTGCGCCGGCGCGGGCTGTTCGGGCCGATGGTGCAGCCGCCGCTGCTGCTCGCCGTCGCCGTGCCGGTGGTGGTGCTGCTCGCGGGGAGCCCTCGGCCGGGCACCGGGATCTCAGAGCGGCTGCTGACGATCGGCGCGCCGCTGGTCAACAGCTTCCCGACGATGGCGTGGACCACCGGCGCCGTGCTCGCCCTGGGCACCGGGCGCCTGCTCGTGCAGCGCGCGGCCGTCGAGGCGGCACGGCCCCCGGGCGGGCGGCGCGCGGTCAGCGGGCGCGCGCGGGGCGCAGCTCGCGCGGAAGCGAGAAGGTCAGCGTCTCCTCCGCCGTCGTGACCTCCTCGACGTCGGTGTAGCCGCGCTCGGCGAGGTGGTCGAGCACGCCGCGCACGAGCACCTCCGGCACGGACGCACCGCTCGTCAGGCCCACGGTGGCGACGCCGTCGAGCCAGGCCTCGTCGATCTCTCGGGAGTAGTCGATGAGGTGGGCCGCACCGGCCCCGGCCTGCAGGGCGACCTCGACGAGGCGCACCGAGTTCGACGAGTTCGTGGAGCCGACGACGAGCACGAGGTCGCACTGCGCGGCCATCGCCTTCACCGCGACCTGGCGGTTCTGCGTGGCGTAGCAGATGTCGTCGCTGGGCGGGTTCTGCAGCGCCGGGAAGCGCTCGCGCAGCGCGTGCACGGTCTGCATCGTCTCGTCGACGCTCAGCGTGGTCTGGGAGAGCCAGATGACCTTCTCGGGGTCGCGGACCGTCACGTTGGCGACGTCCTCCGCGGTCTCCACGAGCTGGATGTGCTCGGGCGCCTCGCCCGCCGTGCCCTCGACCTCCTCGTGGCCGTGGTGCCCGACGAGCAGGATGTCGTAGTCCTCGCGGGCGAACCGCTTCGCCTCGTGGTG
>JAPLAT010000610.1 GCA_026393175.1 Pseudonocardiales bacterium | reverse complement strand
CCGTGCAGGACCTCAACGCCGACCCGGTGCTCCCGTTCGGCGACGCCACGTTCGACGACGCGGTGTGCTGCGTGTCGGTGGACTACCTCGTCGACCCCCTGGCGGTGTTCCGGGAGGTCGGGCGGGTGCTGCGGCCGGGCGGGCGGTTCGTCGTCACGTTCTCGAACCGGTGCTTCCCGACCAAGGCGATCCGGGGCTGGCTGGGCACCGACGACGAGGGGCACCTGCGGATCGTCCACGCCTACTTCGTGCTCTCGGGCGTGTTCGGCGAGGTGCGCGGCGGCCGCCGGACACCGCCGGGGCCCGGCGACCCGCTCTACGCGGTGTGGGCGGCGCGGGCGGGCTGAGCCCGGCGCCTGCGGCCCAGCGCGACGATCAGGCGGCGCACCTCCCGGAGCCCGACGCCGTGCTGCCGCGGGCACCGCGGGTGCGAGCAGCAGGCCCGGGCCGCGACCCGGAAGGCCGCCCGGGCGTCGGACGGGGCCGGTGGGGTCGGTGCTGATGGGGTCGGTGCTGGCATGGCGCACACCTCCGCCTCGCGTCGCGAGAGGGGCACATCCTAGTCCCGCCCGGGCGGCCCGTCCATCGGCGCGAGCGCGAGGGCGCGGGCGAGCGGCACGCCCGGCCGGTAGGCCAGGTGCAGGTGGCTGGGCGCGTCCAGGACGGTCAGGTCGGCGCGCCTGCCGGGGGCGATCACCCCGACGTCGTCGCGGCGCAGGGCGGCCGCCCCGCCCGCGGTGGCCGCCCGCAGCGCTTCGGCCGGCGTCATCCTCATCTCGCGGACGGCCAGCGCGATCATCAGCGGCATCGACGAGGAGAAGCAGGTGCCGGGGTTGCAGTCGGTGGCCAGTGCGACGGTGACGCCAGCGTCGAGCAGCCGGCGGGCGTCCGGGTAGGGCGAGCGGGTGGAGAACTCGACGCCGGGCAGCAGCGTCGCGACGGTGCCGCTGCCGGCGAGGGCGTCGACGTCGGCGGCGGTGAGGTGGGTGCAGTGGTCCACGCTCGCCGCCCCCAGCTCCACGGCCAGCGCGACGCCCGGCCCGGGGCCCAGCTGGTTGCCGTGCACCCGCAGGCCGAGCCCGGCGGCCCGGCCCGCGAGCAGCACCGCGCGGGCCTCGTCGGCGTCGAACGCGTGCGGGCTGGCGGGCTCGCAGAACACGTCGACCCAGCGGGCGTGCGGGGCGCAGGCGGCCAGCATCTCCCCCGCCACCAGGGCGACGTAGGCGTCGCGGTCCGCGCCGGCCGGCACGACGTGCGCGCCGAGGAACGTCGTCTCGGGCGTGACCTCGGCGGCCAGCCGCAGCGCGCGGGCCTCGTCGGCGACGGTGAGGCCGTAGCCGCTCTTGACCTCCACCGTGGTCGTGCCCTGGGCGCGCATCTCGGCGACGCGGGCGGCCAGCAGGGCCCGCAGCTCGGCGTCCGGGGCGGCGCGGGTGGCGGCGACGGTCGTGGCGATGCCGCCGCCGTCGTAGCGCTCCCCCGCCATCCGCGCGGCGAACTCGGCGGAGCGGTCGCCGGCGAACACCAGGTGGGCGTGGGAGTCGACGAACCCGGGGACGACGGCCCGCCCGCCCACGTCCACCGACCGGTCGGCCGCGGGCGCCCCGGCGGCGGGCCCCACCCAGCGCACCAGCCCGTCCTCGACGACCACGGCGGCGTCCCGCACCACCCCCACCCAGGGGTCCTGGGTGACGAGCTCCGCGATCCCGGTGACCACGACGCTCACGCCGCACCCCCCGCGCCCGGCGGACGTCCGCGCCGCACCGTGCACACCGCCGGGGCACGGTGCACACGTCCTGCGCCCGGCACGGTGCCGCTCCGGTGTGCACGGCCGCCGCGGTCCCCGGGGCCGCGGTGCGGGTGCGGCGTCATCGGAGGGCCTCGATCGCGCAGGCGAGCCTCGGGCCGACCGGGCCGAGGCGGTGCTCCCCGCCCCGCACCACCGGGTCGCCGCCGACCAGGACCGTGTCCACGTCCGCCGCCGTCGCGGCGAGCAGGACCTGGTCCGGGGCGGCGCCCGCCGTGCGGGGGGTGTCGGTCCGCACGGCGACGAGGTCGGCGCGGGCGCCCGCGACCAGCCCGGCGCCGGGGTGCCCGAGGGCGTCGTGCCGGGTCAGGGCGGCGAGGAGCTGCGCAGGGGTGAACCGGCCGCGCTCGCCGGTGGCCAGCCGCTCGTGCCCCTCCAGGGCGGCGGCCTCGGCGAACGGGTCGACGACGGCGTGCTGGTCGCTGCCGAGCGAGAGCGCCACCCCGGCGTCGTGCAGGGCGCGGGCGGGGCCGATGCCGTCGGCGAGGTCGCGCTCGGTGGTCGGGCACAGGCACGCGCCGGTGCCGGTGCCGGCGAGCAGCGCGACGTCGGCACCGGTGAGGTGGGTCGCGTGCACGGCCGTGGTCGTGGGCCCGAGGACGCCCTCCGCGGCGAGCAGGCCCGCCGGGGTGAGCCCGTGCCGGTGCAGGGAGGCCGCGTTCTCGGCCGGTTGCTCGGACAGGTGGACGTGCAGCGGGCGCCCGGCCGCCGCGGCGGCGACGGCCTTCAGGGCCTCGCGGGGCACGGCGCGGACGGAGTGCACGGTCACCCCGTCGGCCGTCGCGGCGCGTGCCGCCCAGGCGTCGACGTCGGCGTCGCCGAAGCGGCGCTGCGGCCCCGTCAGCGGCGTGTCGAACCCGCCCGCGAGGTAGCAGACGTCGAGCAGCACCAGCCGGATGCCGGCGTCGGCTGCGGCGGCGCGCAGCGCGTCGCCCATGGGGTTCCCGGCGTAGGGGCGGCCGGCCGGGTCGTGGTGGAGGTAGTGGAACTCGGCGACGGCGGTGTACCCGGCGAGCACCATCTCCGCGTAGGCGGCCGTGGTCAGGGCGCGGTAGGAGTCCGGGTCGAGGCGGGCGGCGAGGGCGTACATCGCCTCGCGCCACGTCCAGAACGTGCCGCCGCCGCCGTGCGTGCGCCCGCGCAGGGCCCGGTGGAAGGCGTGGCTGTGGGCGTTGGCGAACCCCGGCATCACGACGCCGGGCAGGACGGTGCCGGTGCGCGGCGCCCCGGGCGTCACCGCGGTGAAGCGCCCGCCGTCCACGGTGAGCGCGACGTCCGTGGCCGGGCCGCCGGGCAGCAGCGCGTGCGCGGCCCAGTACGTGGTCATCCGGCCAGCTCCCGCAGCACCCGGACCAGGGCGTCGACCCCGGCGGCGCAGTCCTCGTCGGGCGCGTGCTCGGCCGGGGAGTGCGAGACGCCCGTCGGGTTGCGGACCGACAGCATGGCCGTCGGCACGCCGGCCGTCGCGAGGACGCCCGCGTCGTGGCCGGCGCCGGTGGGCAGCAGCGGGGCGTCGTCCAGCAGCGCCGACAGCCGGGTGGCCAGCGCCGGGTCGAAGGGGGTGCGGTCGGTCCAGGACTCCTCGGTCACGGCGCCTCCGCTCCGCACGGCGAGGGCGGCCACCTCGGCGACGACGGCCCGGACCCGCCCGGCGTCGGCCCCGCGGGCGTCGAGCCAGGCCGTGACGTGCGACGGGATCGCGTTCACCCCGTTCGGCTCGACGCGCACCTTGCCGCAGGTGGCGAGCGCGCCGTGGCGCTGCGCCGCCGCGCGGGCGGTGAGCACGACCTGCGCGAGGACGAGCATCGGGTCGTCGCGGTCGGGCAGCAGGGTGGTGCCGGCGTGGTCGGCGCGGCCGGCGATGTCGACCCGCCAGCGGCCGTGCGGGTGGATCGCGGTGCCGACGGCGACGGGGCGACCCAGGTCGACGAGCCCGCGGCCCTGCTCGACGTGCAGTTCCACGAACGTTCCGACCCGGCGCAGCGCCGCGGGGTCCGCCCGCAGCGGCGGGTGCCCGGCCCGGGCGACTGCCTCGCCCATCGTCGTCCCGTCGGCGTCGCGCAGGGCCGCGGCCCGGTCGGCCGCCAGCGCGCCGGTGAGCAGCCGCGACCCGGCGCAGGCGACGCCGAACCGGGCCCCCTCCTCGTCGCCGAAGCAGGCCACGCCCAGCGGTCGGGCGGGGACGAACCCGGTGGCGCGCAGGGCGTCGAGCGCGGCGAACGCCGACACCACGCCGAGCGGGCCGTCGTAGGCGCCGCCGTCGGGGACGGAGTCCAGGTGCGACCCGGTGACGACGCCCGGCCCGTCGGCGTCGGGGTCGCCCCACCAGGCCCAGCGGTTGCCCGCGGCATCGGTCACGAGGTCCAGGCCGCGGGCGGCGGCCTCGCCGTCGAACCACTCGCTCAGGTCGTGGTCCTCCCGGGTCCAGGCGAAGCGCCGGAAGCCGCCGGACGGCGCGCGGCCCACGTCCCGCAGCCCGTCCAGCGCCGCCCGGACCGCGGCGGGGCCCGGAACCGCCCCCGCTGTCGCAGCAGGGTGACACCGCTGCGACTGAATCGGAGCGGTGTCACCCCGCTGCGATGCGGAGGGGCCGGGGGCGGAGGGGCCGGGGGCGCGGGGCGGCGGCGCGGCGGGGGGCGGGGGCGTCACGGGGCCGTCGGGACCGTCAGGCCGTGGGCGGCGGCCGTCGCGCGGGCGTCGTCGTAGCCGGCGTCGACGTGGCGCAGGACGCCGGTGGCCGGGTCGTTGGTCAGCACGCGGGCCAGCTTGGCCGCCGCGAGCGGGGTGCCGTCGGCCACGGCGACCTGCCCGGCGTGCAGGGACCGCCCGATCCCGACCCCGCCGCCGTGGTGCACCGACACCCAGGTGGCCCCGGAGGAGGCCGCGGTGAGGGCGTTGAGCAGCGGCCAGTCGGCGATGGCGTCGGAGCCGTCGGCCATGGCCTCCGTCTCGCGGTAGGGGGAGGCGACGGACCCGGTGTCGAGGTGGTCGCGGCCGATGACGACGGGCGCGGAGAGCCGCCCGTCGGCCACCATCTCGTTGAACAGCAGCCCCGCCCGGTCCCGCTCGCCCTGCCCGAGCCAGCAGATCCGGGCCGGCAGCCCCTGGAAGGCGACCCGCTCCTGCGCGGCGCGGATCCAGCGGTGCAGGTGGTCGTGCTCGGGGAACAGGTCGAGCACGGCCTCGTCGGTGGCGCGGATGTCGGCCGGGTCGCCCGAGAGCGCGACCCAGCGGAACGGGCCCTTCCCCTCGCAGAACAGCGGGCGGATGTAGGCGGGCACGAACCCGGGGAAGGCGAAGGCGCGGTCGTAGCCGCCGTGGCGGGCCTCGTCGCGGATGGAGTTGCCGTAGTCGAACACCTCGGCGCCCGCGTCGGAGAACCCGACCATCGCCTCGACGTGGCGGGCCATCGACTCGCGCGCCCGGTCGGTGAACTCCTCGGGCTTGGCCGCGGCGTAGTCGGCCCAGTCCTCCGGCGCGACCCCGGCCGGGAGGTAGGACAGCGGGTCGTGCGCCGAGGTCTGGTCGGTGACGACGTCGACCTCCACCCCCCGGCGCAGCAGCTCGGGCAGCACCTCGGCGCAGTTGCCGACGACCCCGACGGACAGCGCGCGCCGCTGGGCCCTGGCGTCGGCGCAGCGGCGGACGGCGTCGTCCAGCGAGCCGGCCACCTCGTCGAGGTAGCGGTGCTCCACCCGGCGGTGCAGCCGGGCCGCGTCCACGTCGACGACGAGGCACACCCCGCCGTTGAGGGCGACGGCCAGCGGCTGCGCCCCGCCCATGCCGCCGCACCCGCCGGTGACCGTCAGCGTGCCCGCGAGCGTCCCGCCGAAGCGCTTCGCGGCGACGGCGGCGAACGTCTCGTAGGTGCCCTGCAGGATGCCCTGGGTGCCGATGTAGATCCACGAGCCGGCCGTCATCTGGCCGTACATGGTCAGGCCCAGCTGCTCGAGGCGGCGGAACTCCGGCCACGTCGCCCAGTCCCCGACCAGGTTGGAGTTGGCGAGGAGCACCCGCGGCGCCCACTCGTGCGTGCGCAGCACGCCCACCGGCTTGCCGGACTGGACGAGCATCGTCTCGTCCTCGCGCAGGTCGGTGAGCGTGCGCACCATCGCGTCGAAGGAGCGCCAGTC
>JAPLAT010000052.1 GCA_026393175.1 Pseudonocardiales bacterium | reverse complement strand
GGAGAAGATGTTCACCTACGCCAACCACCTCGGCCTCTACGCCGAGGAGATCGGGCTGACCGGCGACCAGCTGGGCAACTTCCCGCAGGCGTTCACCCACCTGTCGCTGATCAGCGCGGCGATCAACCTGGACCGGGCGCTCGGCTGACCCCGGCTCAGCGCCGGGAGCGCCAGAGCAGCCAGACGAAGTACGGCGTGCCGATCACCGCGGTGAGCAGGCCCGCCGGCAGCTGGGCCGGGGCGATGACCGTGCGCCCCAGCACGTCGGCGAGGCAGACGAGCACCGCCCCGAGCAGCATGGCGACCGGCACCACCCGCCCGTGCCGCGACCCGACCAGCGCCCGGGCGGCGTGCGGGGCGATCAGCCCGACGAACGAGATCACCCCGACGGCGGCCACCGCGGCCGCGGTGAGCAGCGCGGCCACGGTGAGCAGCGCGAGCCGGGTGCGGCCCAGCGCGATGCCCAGCACGCGCGGGGTGTCGTCGTCGAGCGCCATCAGGTCGAGCTCCTCGCGGGCGCGCGCGAGCAGCACGGTGGCCAGGACGAGCGCGACGAGCACCGGCACGAGGTGGGCGAAGGTCCGGCCGTAGGTGGAGCCCGAGAGCCAGGTGAGCGCCTTGGTCTCGTTGAACGGGTCGGTCTGCACGATGAGCACCGTGATCAGCGACAGCGTCCCGTAGGAGACGCCGACGCCGATGAGCACGAGCCGGTCCGAGGCCAGCCCGCCGCGGGCGGCCAGGCCGAACACGAGCGCGCACGCGGCGAGCGCCCCGGCCGCGGTGACCCCGGCCAGCGCCCACGTGCCGAGCGTGGGCACCAGCGTGATCGCCGCGACGGCGGCCAGCCCGGCCCCGCCGCTGACGCCGAGCAGCCCCGGCTCGGCCAGCGGGTTGCGGCACACCGCCTGCACGGCCGTCCCGGCCAGCGCCAGCGCCGCCCCGGCCAGCAGCGCCGCGAGCACCCGCGGCACCCGGGTGTCCAGCACGAACGTCGTGACCCGGCCGCCGCGCCCGGCCAGCCAGTTGAGCACGTCGCCGCCGAGCAGGGTGGCGTCGCCGAGCAGCAGCGCCCCGGCCGCCACGCCCGCGGTGAGCAGCGCCAGCACCGTGACGACGGCGGCGAACGCGCGCCGGTCGCGCAGCCGCGCCGACCGCGCCGACGGCGCGTGGCGGACCGGGCCGGAGTCGCGGAAGCGCTGGGCCAGCAGCACCAGCACGACGGCGCCGAACACCGTGGTCACCACGCCCGTGGGCACCTCGACCCCGGCCTGCCCGCCCAGCGCGGCGCGCACGACGACGTCGGCGCCGAGCACGACGCCGACCCCGGCCAGCGCCGAGAACGGCACGAGCACCCGGTGCCGGTGCAGCCCCGGCACCAGCGGCGCGACGATCCGCACCACCGCGGGCGCGCACAGCCCGACGAACCCGACCGGGCCCGCCACGGTCACCGCCGCGGCCGCGAGCAGCACCGCCAGCACCACCACGGCGACGCGCGTGCGGCGCACCGGCACGCCCAGCATCGCGGCGGTGTCGTCGCCGAGGCCGAGCACGTCCAGGCGCCGCCCGAGCAGGACCAGCGCGGCGATCCCGAGCGCCACCACCGGCCCGGCCTGCCCGACCGAGTCCAGGCCGGTCTGGGCGAGCGAGCCGCTGCCCCAGGCGTAGAGCCCGGAGGTCTCCTGCGCGAACAGCAGCAGCAGCACGGTCGTGAGCGCGTAGAGGGCCAGCGAGACCGCCGACCCCGCCAGCACCAGCCGGGTCGGCGCCGAGCCCCCGCCCGCGGACAGCGCCAGCACCAGCCCGGCCGCGGCCAGGCCGCCGGTGAAGGCGAGCAGCCCGGAGGCGTAGAACGGCAGGCTCAGCCCGGCCGCGGCCACGGCGACCACCGCCAGGTGCGCGCCGGCGTTGACCCCGAGGGTGTCCGGCGCGGCGAGGGAGTTGCGCGCGATCGACTGCAGCGCCGCCCCCGCCGCGCCCAGCGCCGCCCCGACGACGAGCCCGGCCAGCAGCCGGGGCACCCGCGAGGCGACGACCACGGCCGCGGCCTGGTCGGTGCCGCCGCCGGTGAGCAGCGCCCACAGGTCGCCCGCCGCCACCGCGGCCGTGCCCTGCGCGAGGTGCACGGCCGCGAGCACGGCCACCAGCGCCGTGCCCACGGCCGCGGCGCCGGTGACCCGCAGCGGCCGGACCGGTGCCGGCGCCGGGGCCCGGGCGGGTGCCGGAGCGGACG
>JAPLAT010000424.1 GCA_026393175.1 Pseudonocardiales bacterium | reverse complement strand
GGGCGGGGCCGCCGTGTCCGGGGCGGTGCGCTCGGACGGGGTGGACCTGCTGGTGGAGGCGCGCCCCGCGGCGGGCGGGGCGGTGGCGCTGGTCCGCGAGGCCGACCTGCCGGCCGTCGCGCTGGTGCGGCGCAACCTGCTGTTCGCGTTCCTGGCCGGGGGCCTCGTCGCACTCGTCGTCGGACCGGCCGTGGCCCGCGTGCTGGCCCGGCCGCTGCGCCGCACCGCCGCGGCCGCCCGCCGGATGCAGGCCGGGCACCGCGACGTGCGGGTGCCGGTGGAGGGCCCCGCGGAGGTCGCGCAGGTCGCGGGCGCGGTCAACGGCCTCGCCGACGCGCTGGCGCACAGCGAGGGGCGGCAGCGGGCGTTCCTGCTGTCGGTCTCCCACGAGCTGCGCACGCCGCTGACGGCGGTGCGCGGGTTCGGCGAGTCGATCGCGGACGGCGTCGTCACCGGGGAGGCGGCGCTCGCCGCCGGGCGCACGGTCGTCGACGAGGCGCTGCGCCTGGAACGGCTGGTCGACGACCTGCTGGAGCTCGCCCGCACGTCCGCGGACGACTTCCGGCTCGACGTCACCGACGTCGACCTGACGGCGCTGCTCGCCGCGGCGGCCGCCGTGTGGGGCGAGCGCAGCCGGGCCGCGGGCGTCCGCTTCTCCCACACCGCGCCCCCGGGACCGCTGGTGGTGCGCACCGACCCGCGGCGGCTGCGCCAGGTGCTCGACGGGCTCGCCGAGAACGCCCTGCGGGTCACCCCGGCCGGGGCGGCGCTGCACCTGGCGCTGGCCGCCGAGCCGGGTGCGGCCCGGCTGGAGGTCCGGGACTCCGGCCCCGGCATCGACCCCGCCGACGCCCCCGACGTGTTCCGCCGCGGCGCGCTGCACGAGCGCTACCGCGGAGCGCGGCCCGTCGGCTCCGCGGGGATCGGCCTCGCGCTGGTGCACGGGCTGGTGACCCGGCTGGGCGGGACGGTCGCCGTCGGCCGGGCGCCGGAGGGCGGCGCGGCCTTCGCGGTGCGCCTGCCCCGCCCCTAGGGTCGGCGGTGTGACAGGCCGCGTGTTCCTCCTCCGCCACGGCGAGACCGAGTGGTCGGTGTCGGGCAAGCACACCGGGCGCACCGACGTCCCGCTGACCGACCGGGGGCGCGAGCGCGCGGTCGCCGCGGGCCGGCTGGGCGTGCGCCTGCTCGAGGGCGCCCCGGCACTGGTGCTGAGCAGCCCGCGCTCGCGCGCCCGGGTCACGGCCGAGCTGGCCGGGCTCACGGTCGACCGGACCGACGAGCGGCTCGCCGAGTGGGACTACGGCGACTGCGAGGGCCGGACGACCCCGGAGATCCGCGAGACGGTGCCGGGCTGGACGGTCTGGACCCACCCGTGCCCGGGCGGCGAGACCGCCGAGGAGGTGGGCGCCCGCGCCGACGCCGTGCTCGCGGACGCCAGGGCCGCACGCGAGGGCGGCGACGTCGTGCTGGTCGGGCACGGGCACTTCTCCCGCGTGCTGCTGGCCCGCTGGATCGGGCTGCCCGCCGCGGAGGGCGTCCGGTTCCAGATGGAGGCCGCGAGCTGGGCGGTGCTCGGCGACGAGCGGGGCGTCCCGCGCATCGACGGCGTCAACCTGGCGGCCCCGTGATCCGCCGCGTCGCGCCCGCGGACGTGCCCGCCGTCGTCGCACTCGTGCACGAGCTCGCCGACTACGAGCGGGAGCCGGACTCCTGCACGCTCACCGCAGGGCAGCTCGACGCCGCGCTGTTCGGGCCCGCGCCCGCCCTGTTCGGCCACGTCGCCGAGGCGGACGGGCAGGTCGTCGGCTGCGCGCTGTGGTTCCTCAACTTCTCCACCTGGCGCGGCGTGCACGGGCTGTACCTGGAGGACCTGTACGTGCCGCCCGCGCACCGCGGCGCCGGGCTGGGCCGCGCGCTGCTCGCCGCGCTGGCCGCGGTGTGCGCCGAGCGCGGCTACGCGCGGCTGGAGTGGTCCGTGCTGGACTGGAACGCCCCGTCGATCGCGTTCTACCGCGCTCTCGGGGCGGTGCCGATGGACGGCTGGACGACCTTCCGCCTCGACGGCGACGCCCTCGCCGCGCTCGGCCGCGGCTGACGGTCAGCGCGGCGCCCCGGGCAGGTCGGCGTCGGGCAGGTCGGCGTCGGGGAGGTCGAGGCCCATCGACCAGATCCGCGAGCGCTCGCTGATGAGCAGCAGGAACGTCGCGACGACGAACACGCCCGTGACGATGCCCAGCAGCAGCTGCCGGGACGGGCCGATCAGCGAGTAGACGACCGGAAGCAGCAGGAGCTGGGTGACGATCGCCGGGGTGCGGGCCCAGCGCCGCCCGGTGACGAGACCGACCCAGACGGCGACGAGCGCCGCCCCGACGACGACGAAGAGGCCGGCCTCCCCCAGCACGAAGCCGACCGGCAGGCTCGCCGCCGGGGCCCGCGCGACGAGGACGGCGGCGAACACCAGCGCGGCCGCGCCCTGGAGCGTGACGAGCGCCCCCGCCGCGCGCACCTGCGGGGGCGGGCCGGCCGGGGCGGGACGATCGGGGCTCACGTCGGACCACGATAGTGGGCTGGGTACGTTCCGGTCGTGCGCGCGCTGCTGGTGGTGAACCCGCACGCCACGACGACCACGGCGGCGGGCCGCGACCTCATCGCCGCGGCGCTGGCGAGCGAGCTCGCCCTCGACGTGGTGGCCACCGCGCACCGCGGGCACGCCGCCCGGGCCGCGGAGGAGGCGGTCCGCGCGGGCGCGGACCTCGTGGTGGTGCACGGCGGCGACGGCACGGTGAACGAGGCGGTGAACGGGATCGTGGCCGCCGCCGGGACCGACCCGCTCGACGCGCCCGCGATCGCCGTCGTGCCCGGCGGGTCGGCCAACGTGTTCGCCCGGGCCCTGGGCGCGCCCCGCGACCCGATGGCCGCCACCGCGGCGCTGCTGCGGGCACTGGCCGAGCGGCGCAGCCGCACCGTCGGTCTGGGCCGGGTCGAGCTCGGCACGGCCGGGCGCTGGTTCACGTTCAACGCCGGGCTGGGGTGGGACGCCGACGTCGTCGCGGCCGTCGAGCGGATGCGCGCCCGCGGCCGCCCCGCCACGCCGCTGCGCTACGCGACGGCCGCGCTGCGGGAGTACGCCCGCCAGCGCCGCGAGCCGCGCTCGATCACCGTCGAGCTGCCCGGGGCCGCGCCCGAGCCGGACGTGCGCATGGCGTTCATCAGCAACACCGACACCTGGACCTACCTCGGCTCGCGGGCGGTGCGCACCAACCCGGGCACGTCGTGGGCGGGCGGCCTCGGGCTGTTCGGCCTGCGCGACCTCGGCACCCCGACGGTCGTCACGTCGCTGCGCGAGATGCTCCGCCCGGGCGGCCAGCCGGGCGGCCGCCACGTCCTGCGGCGCGACGCGGTGGCGTCGGTCCGGGTGCGTGCGGACCGCCCGCTGGCCCTCCAGATCGACGGCGACCACCTCGGCTACCGCCGTGACGTGGAGTTCGTCGCCGTCCCGGAGGCCCTGCGGGTCGTCGTGTGAATCCCGCTTCTCGGCGCAGTCGAGCGGTCGGCGTCACCCGGTCCGGTGACGGAGATCGTCCATTCACCGATCCTCGCGGACCGCCGGGCCGATAAGGACTCGCACCGGATCGGGCGAGGGCGCACTGTAGGTCCCGGACAGACGGGGTCGGAAAAAGCCCCCGGGCCGCACCGCCCCCCGCATGGTCCACCGGAAACCGGGTAACCGGATCCAGTGGGCGGGCGGAGATCGATCGCTCCACGTGACAGGACCGCACACGAACGTCACCGTTCGTGGACGTTCTCGTTACGGAGATGGGTGAGCACCCTCACCGGATCGAGCTCGACCCTTGAAGAACGACGGCGCTCGTGAAACGATTCACAAGCGCGGAACCACCGTGACGGACGATCGGCGCGACCCCGATCGCGCAAGTACGAGGAGCAGAGCAATCATGGACTGGCGTCACCGCGCAATCTGCCGCGACGAGGACCCCGAGCTGTTCTTCCCCGTGGGGACCAGCGGGCCCGCGCTGCTGCAGATCGCCGAGGCCAAGACCGTATGCCGGCGCTGCCCCGTGGTCACCGAGTGCCTCACGTGGGCACTGGAGAGCGGCCAGGACGCAGGCGTCTGGGGCGGCATGAGCGAGGACGAGCGGCGCGCCCTGAAGCGCCGCAACGCGCGCACCCGCGCGCGCACCGCCTGACTCGAAGGCGGAGTACCGGCACGACCCAGCACGACCCGTTCCCCCACCGCGGGCCCGGACCGGACTGCACCCGGTTCCGGGCCCGCGGTCGTTCCACCGGGCGCACGCACGGGGCGGCAGCTCCGGGTGGGGGATCGGTGTCCCGCCAGTGCGACCTGCGAGCCTCCGACCACGGTGCTCAGGTTAACGCGCCACCAACGGGAGCCTGAGGACGGCCTCCGTTCCGCCCCCGGCGCGGGCGCGGAGCAGCAGCTCCGAGTCGAGCTCCGAGGTCAGGAGCGTGCGGACGATCTGCAGCCCCAGGCCGTCGGAGGTCTCCGCGTCGAAGCCCGCGGGCAGGCCCCGCCCGTCGTCGGAGACGGTGACGTCCAGCCCCCGCCCCGACCGGCGGGCGGCCACCACGACCTCGCCGACCTGGCCCGGCTCGTAGGCGTGCGCGAGCGCGTTGTGCACGAGCTCGGTCAGCACGAGGACCAGCGCGGTGGCGAGTGCGGCCGGGAGGGTGCCGAACGTGCCGTCGCGGCGCACCTTCGCGCGTGCCTCCGCGGTCGCGCCGTCGCCGATCGCCGGCAGGACGCGGTCGACCAGCTCGTCGAGGTCCACCAGCTCGGCCACCGACGCCGACAGCGACTCGTGCACCAGCGCGATCGAGTCGACACGCCGCACGCTCTCCGCCAGCGCCCGGCGGGCCTCCGGGATCGCCGTGCGGCGCGCCTGCAGCCGCAGCAGCGCGGCCACGGTCTGCAGGTTGTTCTTGACCCGGTGGTGGATCTCCCGGATCGTCGCGTCCTTGCTGAGCAGCGCCTGGTCCAGCCGGCGCAGGTCGGTGACGTCGCGGACGAGCACCAGTGCGCCCGCCGCGTCGCCCCGCGGGCGCAGCGGCAGGGCCCGCACCAGCATGACGGCGCCCCGGGCGCGGACCTCCATCCGCTGGGAGTGCCGCCCGTCCAGCGCGGAGCCGATCCGCTCGGCGATCTCGGCCGCGTCGAACGGGTCGAGGACGAGGGCCCGGGTGGCCTCGTGCAGCACCAGGCCGACGAGGTCGCTGGCGTGGCCCATGCGGTGGTAGGCCGACAGCGCGTTGGGGCTGGCGTAGGCGACCAGGCCGTGCGCGTCGAGCCGGATCAGGCCGTCGCCCGCGCGCGGGCTGGTGTCCGCCCCGGCGACCTCGGCCCGCGGCGGGAAGGTGCCGTCGGCGACCATCTGGCACAGGTCCGACGCGCTGCCCAGGTAGGCGATCTCCAGCGGGCTGGGCACCCGGGGCATCGCGAGGTTGGTGTCGCGGGAGAGCACGGCGACGACCCGGCCGCCGTGGCGGACGGGGATGGTCTCGGTGCGCACCGGCACCTCGAGGTGCCAGCGCGGGTCCTCGTCACGGCAGATCCGGCCCTCGACGACCGCCCGGCGCAGCTGCGCGTTCCCGGCCACCGGCGTGCGGCGGGCGACCATGTCCTCGGCGTGCGCCGTCGGCGCCGTGGTGGGGCGGGCCTGGGCGACGCAGAGGAAGTCCTCGCCGTCGTCGCCGGGCACCGGCACCCACAGCAGGAAGTCCGCGAAGGACATGTCGGCGAGCAGCTGCCACTCCGCGACCACCCGCTGCAGGTGTTCCACGGCGTCCCCGGGCAGCGGGGTGTGCGCGGCCAGCAGCTCGCTCAGGGTGGACATCGGTTCTCATCCAACCACGTGGGACGATGGACCCGACCGGAAGCGTGAGGAGGGGAACCATGTCGAAGCGTGCACGCAAGCGCCGCGACCGCAAGAAGGGCGCGAACCACGGCAAGCGACCCAACACCTGAGTCGCCCGGCGGCGCCGGGGCGTTCAGCCCCGGCGCTCCACGCGCGTCGTGCGCACCTCGACCGTCGTGCGGGTGCCGTCGGGCCCCGACTCGACCGTCACCTCCGCCTGCTCCAGCACCGCCGTGCGGATCTGCTGGCGCAGCCGGTCCTTCAGCCCCGCCGGGGCGTGCTCCCCGCCGCACTTCGCGGCCAGCAGCTTCTTGAGCTTCTCGTCCAGCCCGTACTCGGCCAGGCAGGGCCCGCACTCGTCGAGGTGCTTGGCCAGCAGCGCCCGCCGCTCGCCGTCGCACTCCTGGTCCAGGAAGAGCCAGACCTCGGCAAGCACCTCGGCGCAGTCCGTCTCGTGGTGGTTCCCGCAGCTCACGAGGTCACCTCCTGCTGTCCCCGGAGGAACCCGCGCTCCCGCGCGGTGTCGGTCAGCATGTCGCGGAGCTGGCGGCGACCGCGGTGCAGCCGCGACATGACGGTGCCGATCGGAGTGCCCATGATCTCGGCGATCTCCTTGTAGGCGAACCCCTCGACGTCGGCATAGTAGACCGCCATCCGGAAGTCCTCCGGGAGCTGCTGGAGCGCGGCCTTCACGGCGTCGTCGGGCAGCCGGTCCAGCGCCTCGGCCTCGGCCGAGGGCAGCCCCTGCGAGGTGTGCTCGCCGGCCTGGGCGATCTGCCAGTCGGTGATCTCCTCGGTGGGCGACTGCTGGGGCTGGCGCTGCCGCTTGCGGTAGCCGTTGATGTAGGTGTTGGTGAGGATCCGGTACAGCCAGGCCTTGAGGTTCGTGCCCGCGCGGAACGTCCCGAACGCGGAGTAGGCCTTGAGGTAGGTCTCCTGCACCAGGTCCTCGGCGTCGGCCGGGTTGCGCGTCATGCGCAGGGCGGCGCCGTAGAGCTGGTCGATCAGCGGCATCGCGTCGCGCTCGAAGCGCTCGGCGCGCTCCTCGGGCGTCTCGGCGGCCTGGTCCACGACCGGCCGGTCCTCGGACGGCCGGTCCTCGGAAGGCTGAGCGCCGGCGTCGAGGGCAGCGGCGACCGGGGCGGTGCTGTCGGGCGTACTGCCGGGCACCGTGCTCCTCTCGCGGCGGACCACCCGCTCGGTGATCCCGGGGACGGTCACCGCGGTGGCGACCGGCTGTCGGGACGAGCCTACGCGCCCCCGCGCGGTCCGGCCCGCCGATGGCGGGGCTTCCATCACTGCGTGCGTCACGGTCGGTACAACAGGGACCCCCGACAGGTGATTCCCTACGATGATCGGCATGGCAGGCAGGGGCACGCCCGCGACGGTGCTGCTGGACCGGCAGCGCGTCACGCACCGGGTGCACACCTACGCGCACGGCAGCGGCGCCGCGTACGGCCCGGAGGCCGCCGAGCTGCTGGGCCTGGACCCGGCATGGGTGTTCAAGACGCTCGTGGCCGAGGTCGACGGCGCGCTCACCGTCGGCGTGGTGCCGGTCACGGGGTCGCTGGACCTCAAGGCGCTGGCCGCGGCCGTCGGCGGCAAGCGGGCCCGCATGGCCGACGTCACGGCCGCCGAGCGCGCCACCGGCTACGTCGCGGGCGGCATCTCCCCGCTGGGGCAGCGCAAGCGGCTGCCGACCGTCCTCGACACCTCGGCGCAGGAGCTGGAGACGCTGTTCTGCAGCGGCGGGCGGCGCGGGCTGGAGATCGAGCTGGCGCCCGCGGACCTGGCCCGGCTCACCGGCGCCCGGTTCGCCCGGATCGCCGGCTGACCCGCCCGCGACCCGGCGGCCACCCGGCGACGACACCGCCGCGACACGGCTGCGACACGGCTGCGACACGGACGGGGCACGGCTGGGCCACGACTCCGGGAAAACCCCTGGTCCGCACCCGCGGTGGGCGGGCCATCATGTCCGCGTGACCTCGCCGCTCCGCGACCGCGTCCGGGAGTTCGCGCGCACGTGGGGCACCCGCGGCGCGGCCCCCCGGCCGCTCCCGCCCGACGTCCTGCGCCTGGTGTACGGCCTGTGGCTGGCCGCGTTCGCGCTGAAGGTGCTCGGCGCGACGTGGGACGTGTCCTGGCACTTCCGGTGGCTGCGCGACGACCTCGCCCCGCCGCACCTGCTCAACACCGCGGGCACCGTGCTCGTCGTGCTGCTGGTGGGCTACCACAGCTGGACCGGGCACGGCGTCGACCGGGCGGCCCTGCGGCTGATGCAGGCCGGGATCGGGCTGTTCCTGCTGGCGGTGCCGATCGACCTGGTCAACCACCGCCTCAACGGCCTCGACATCACCGCGTGGAGCGTCTCGCACGGCCTGCTCTACACCGGCACGGCGCTCATGCTCGCCGGGGTGGTGCGCGGCTGGGCGCGCTCCGGCACCGGCGCCGCCCGGGTCCCGGTGCTGCTCGCGCTGTGGGCGCTCGTGCTGGAGAACGTGTGGTTCCCCGCGCAGCAGCAGGAGTACGGCGTGCTGGCGCTCGCCGCGTGGGACCGCGGCGCGCCCGACGCCGAGCCGATCCTGCTCCAGTTCGCCGCCGACCAGATCGGGCGCCCGGTCGACCGGGCCGCGGTGCTGCACTTCGCGCTGCCCGTCCCGGACTGGGTGTACCCGTTCTGGCTGGTCGCCGCGGCCGGTCTGGTGCTGGTGGCCGCCCGGACCTCGGTCGGGACCCCGTGGGCGGCCACGACGGTCGCGGCGGCGTACGTCGGGTTCCGCTGCCTGGCCTGGCCGGCCCTCGTCGCGGGCGGTTTCCCGCCGTCCGCGGTGCCGTTCGCGCTGCTCGGCGTGGGGCTCGCGGTGGACGTCGCGTTCCGGGTGCGCCGCGCGCTGCGCCCGGTGGCCGTCCCGGTCCTGGTCGCCGCGGGCGCCGGGACCGCGCTGTGGGCGCAGCAGACCTGGCTGGTGCTGCCCCCCGTCGCCGCGCAGGGCGTGCTCGCCGGCGCCGCCGCCCTCGCCGTCGCCGTGCTCGCCGCCGCGCTCCGTCCCGCCGCCCGTGCCGCCACGCCCGGGGAGGCCCCGGCCTGACCGGGACCGGGCCGGGCCCGCCACGCGGTGCGCGGCGGGCCCGGTCGGGTCTCACGGGTCGGGCGTCACGGCTCGGGCCTCACGGGGCGGGCGGGGCACCTCCCCCGCCCGGCTGCACGGTGCCGTTGACCGTCAGCGTGTAGGGCGCGTACTGCTGCACCGTCTCGGTCGGCTCGTCGTAGGCGACCACGGCGACGACGAAGTCGGCCGGCGCGAACCGGGCCAGCTGCGCCCGGTCCAGCGTGCGGGAGGCGCCGTCGAACGCGACCTGCTGCACGAGCGTCGCGGCCCCCTGGCGGATCCCGATGAGCTGGACGTGCCAGTTCGCCACGTCGGTGGGGTTGATCTCCGTGGGCGAGGAGAACGGCTCCAGGCTCGAGCCGTCGCTGATCGTGGTCCCGCCGACGGCGATGTCGTCGAGGCGCAGGCCGCCCTCGTTGACCCCGCCGTCGCTGACGTAGCGGAAGCCCAGCAGCACGGTCTGCCCGGCGTAGGCCGACAGGTCGTAGCTGTGCGGCTCGAACCCGTCGGTCGTGCCGTTGAGCGCGGGGCCGCGCGGGCCGTCGACGGTGCGGTCCCCGGGGACGGCCGTGTAGGTGGCGCCCCCGTCGGTGGAGACCTCCACGTACCCGTAGTCGAAGCCCAGCTCCGCGCCGTACTTGGCGAGGAACGTCAGCGTCGGGGCGGCGGCGGGCACCGCGACCTCGGTGACGGCGGACGCGTCGATGCTGTTGCCGTCGCCGGAGAACAGCACCGGGTCGCCGGGGCGGTCCGGGTCGTCGGACACGACGGTCCAGGCCAGCGGCTGCGACGGCAGCTCACCGGCCCCGGCGAAGGTCAACGACCGCAGGTCGCGCCCGCGCAGCGGGGTGCCGTCCGCCCCGGCGAGCCGCACGTAGTCCGCCCCGTTCGGCGCGGCACCCGGCGTGGCGTTGGCGGCCGGGTTGTCGAGGTTGACCGTGGAGCGCAGGCTCGGCGTGGTGATCCGGCTCCGCGGGACGCCGAGCGCGACGCCGCGGCGGCCGGCGTCGTCGAGGATCTTGTCGGTGAGCACCATCGCCTGGTGGTCGTGCAGCACCTGGTAGAGGTCGGCGCCCTCGGCGTCCAGCGCGGCGTCCAGGCTCGCCAGGCCCTGCAGCCCGCCGTCCTGGTGCAGCCGCGAGATGATGTCCTGCCCGTAGCGGTCGGCGAGGAACAGCATGAGCGAGTAGGCGTGGCCGTAGTCGGCGAGCACGGCGTTCGGGTTGCCGCCCTCGTCCCACAGGGTGAAGGAGTTCTCCGGGCCGCCGCAGTCGCGCGGGTTGGTGTTGAACGGCGTGCTGACGGTGCCGAAGCCCTGGAAGCAGTACAGGTGGCTGTCGGCGCCGCGGTCGAAGACGGTGGCCCGGGAGTCGACGTAGCCCGTGAGGGTCTGGGCGTAGTCCGAGAGGCCCTCGTTGACGGCGATCGTCTCGAACGGGTCGGTGTAGTACTGCAGCAGGTGCTGGTACTCGTGCGCGAACGTCCCCTCGTAGAGGCGCGGGCGCGCGGGCCTGCTGGTGCACAGGTCGGCGGTCGGCTCGTCCGGCGGGTTCGCGCCGGTGCGGTGCAGCCAGTCGAAGGCGTCGATGGTCATGACGTTGCGGTCGAACAGCTCGTTGAACTGCCCGGTGAAGAAGCCCGCGATGTAGGTCGGGGCGGCCGGGAACGTGTAGTAGTTGTCGTCCCGGACGTTGTCCACCAGCGTGACGATCTTGTCGCCCGCGCCGGAGTAGTCGCCGCCGTTGCCGTTGGCGTCGGGGCCGATCAGCGTGTTCGAGCCGTCCCGCGGCGGGGGCACGCTGAACGCCGCGGACTCCCGCGGGTACATCGTCGTGTCGAACTCGGTGACCAGCGAGGCGACCTGCGCGTCGGTGATCTCGGTGGCGGCCGGGCCGCGGCAGTCCCCCGCCGGGAAGGCGATGTCGTTCGCCACCCAGACCTCGATGTTCGTGCCGACGCCGCGCAGCGTGTAGTCCTTGCGGTAGAGGCTGCCCTGCACGTCGTCCAGGCCCAGCCACTGCCGCACGGTGCCGACCGGCGGGGTCACGCCCGCGGCCTGCGCCTCCTCCTGGGGTGCGGCCCGGAGCTGCGCCCCGGCCCGGTAGCTCTGCGGCACGTCCACGGGCGCGCCGTCGAGCGTGAACGCGGTGCGGGTGAGCTCCCGCGTGTCCGCCGTGCCGCCCGCCGAGGACTCCGGCGCCGCGTGGGCCGCCGTCGCCATCGGCACCATGGCCGCCAGCGGGACCAGGAGGGACGCGGCGAGCGCGCCCCATCGCAGTCTGACTGTCATCGAACCCCCTTCGACTCGCACGCCGGCGACGGGGGTCACCCGTCGGAGACCGGACGTGACGAGTGCTCACCCAATGCGAGAGTGATCACGAAGGCACCCGCCGAACGGGTGAGTCAGAGCGGCAGGCGGGACACCCAGTCGTGGACTGCTGCCCGGATTCCCGGAATGTCGGACTTCAGCGAGTGGTCCCCGCGCAGCAGGACGACCTCGCGGCCGGGCGCCGGGTCGGGGCGGCCGAACGGGTCGGTCTCCCCCTGCACGACGAGCACCGGCACCGCGGGCGCCGCCAGCTCGGCGAGCCGGTCCTTCTCCGGGCGCCCCGGCGGGTGCACCGGGAAGGCCAGGCACAGCACGCCCGCCGCCCCGCTCGCCGCGGCCGTGCGGCAGGCCACCCGCGCCCCGGAGCTGCGGCCCCCGCACAGCAGCGGCCCCGGCAGCGCGTCCCGGACGTGCGCGACGACCGCGAGCCAGGCCGTGTCCAGCTGCCCCGCGGGCGCCGGGGCCCGCCGCCCGGCCACCCGGTAGGGCTGCTCCACGAGCCCGACGTGCAGTCCCGCCCCGCGGGCGGCCGCCGTGGCGGCCAGCAGGTCGGGTGCGGTGATGCCGCCCCCGGCGCCGTGGCCGAGCAGCAGCGTGCCGCGGGCCGGCGTGGGGACGCGGTGCAGGGTGACCCGCGCGGGGCCGTGCGGCGTGTCGACCTCGACCGGCTCGGCCGCCGTGCCCGGGGGCGCCGTCATGCCGGGTCCGTCATGCCGGGTTGGGCCCCGCGAGCAGGTCCAGCTGCAGGGGCTCGGCGACGTCGTCGGGGGCGAGCGGGGCGAGCAGCTCCGGGCCGTTGTTGCGGACGTTGTTGACCATCGGCGACACCGGCAGCACCTCCAGGCCCGCCACCAGCTCCGGCGAGGGCGGCGCGAGCAGCGCGGCCACCGCGTCCGCCGAGGCCGGCGTGTCGGGGTCGAGCCAGGCGTCCCACGCCGAGGGCGGCAGCAGCAGCGGCATGCGGTCGTGCACCTGGGCCAGCACCCCGACCGCGGACGTCGTGAGCACCGCGGCGGTGACCAGGCCGTCGGGGTAGGCGTTCTCCGGGTCGTCCTTGGGCTTCCAGTACTCCCAGATGCCGGCCATCGCGAGGCTCGACCCGTCGGCGTTGCGGGTGAAGTAGGGCTGCTTGTGCTCGGGCCCGCGCTGCCACTCGTACCAGCCGTCGGCGGGCAGCAGGCAGCGCCGGGAGCTCAGCGCCCGGCGGAACGCGGGCTTCTCCGCGGCCGACTCGCTCCGCGCGTTGATCATGCGCGCCCCGGCCTTCGGGTCCTTGGCCCACGACGGCACCAGGCCCCAGCGCACCAGGCGCAGCGTGCGCTCGACGGTGTCCGGGTCGGGCGTGCCGTCGGCGTCGCGCGGGTGCCGCTGCACGACCGTGACGACCTGCTTGGTCGGCGCGACGTTGTAGTCGGCCCGGGCGGCGCCGTCCGTGGCGTCGACGGCCCGGAACTCGTCGGCGAGGTCGGCGGGGGCCTTGATGGAGGCGTAGCGACCGCACATGGCCCCATCGTGGCACGGGGCGCCGCGGCGATGGGGGATCATGGGGCCGTGCGCAGCCCCTGGACCGCCCCCACCGCCGCCGGACCCGTACGCGGCACGGTGTCCGTGCCCGGCTCGAAGTCCGTCACCAACCGCGCGCTGCTCCTGGCCGCGCTCTCCGGCGGCGAGGCCTCGGTCACGGGCGCGCCCGCGACCCGGGACACGGCGCTGATGGTCGGGGCGCTGCGCGCGCTCGGCGTGCCGGTCACGGTGGACGGCGAGCACGTGGCGTTCGGCGCCCACGACGGGCTGAGCGGCGGGGCCGTCGACTGCGGGCTGGCCGGCACCGTCATGCGCTTCGTCCCGCCCGCCGCGGCGCTGGCCACCGGCCCGGTGTCCTTCGACGGCGACCCGCGGGCCCGGGAGCGGCCGATGGCCACCGTGCTGGACGCCCTGCGGGCGCTCGGCGCGCGGATCGTCGGCGACGGGCTGCCGTTCGTCCTGCACGGCACCGGCGGCCTGGGCGGCGGCGACGTCGTCATCGACGCGTCGGCGTCGAGCCAGTTCGTCTCCGGCCTGCTGCTCTCGGGCGCGCGCTACGACAAGGGCGTGACCGTGCACCACGACGGCGAGCCGGTGCCGTCGCAGCCGCACATCGAGATGACGGTGGCGATGCTGCGCGAGGCCGGGGTCGTCGTGGACGACGGCACCGCGGACACCTGGCACGTGCAGCCCGGGCCGGTGGCCGCGCGGGACTGGACGGTCGAGCCGGACCTGTCCAACGCCTCGGTGTTCCTCGCCGCCGCCGCCCTGACCGCGGGCCGGGTCACGGTCGCCGGCTGGCCGGCGGGCTCCACCCAGCCCGGCGCGGAGATCCTCGCCGTGCTGCGCGAGGCCGGCTGCACCGTCGAGGCGGGCGCGGACGGGATGACCGTGCAGGGCCCGGACCGGCTGCTCGGCGTGGACGTCGACCTGCACGACGCCAGCGAGCTGACGCCCACCGTGGCCGCGCTCGCCGCGCTGGCCACCACGCCCTCGCGGATCCGCGGCGTCGCCCACATCCGGGGCCACGAGACCGACCGGATCGCCGCGCTCGCCACCGAGCTCACCGGGCTGGGCGGCGACGTCACCGAGACCGCCGACGGCCTGGAGATCCGCCCCGCCCGGCTGCACGGCGGGCCGTGGGGCGCCTACGCCGACCACCGGATGGCCACCGCGGGGGCGCTGGTCGGGCTCGTCGTGCCGGGCGTCGAGATCGACGACGTCGGGTGCACCGACAAGACGATCCCGGACTTCCCCGGCCGCTGGACCGCGCTCCTTGGCTAGCGGGAAGAAGTCGCGGGAGTACGACGAGTCCGACGTCCGGGTCCGTCCCGGGCGCCGGAGCTCCCGGCCGCGCACCAAGCGCCGGCCCGACCACGCCGACGCCGCGGGCGCGATGGTCACCGTCGTCGACCGCGGCCGCTGGACGTGCGCGCCCGAGGGCGACAGCACCCGCCCGCCGGTCACCGCGATGCGCGCCCGCGAGCTGGGCCGCACCCCGATCGTCGTCGGCGACCGGGTCGGGCTGGTCGGGGACCTGACCGGCGCCCCGGACACCCTCGCCCGCATCGTCCGCGTCGACGAGCGGTCCACCGTGCTGCGGCGCACCGCCGAGGACGACGACCCCTACGAGCGGGTGGTCGTCGCGAACGCCGAGCAGCTCGTCATCGTCACGGCGGTGGCCGACCCGGTGCCGCGCACCGGCTTCGTCGACCGCTGCCTCGTCGCCGCCTACGCCGGGGGCCTGTCCCCCGTGCTGTGCCTGACGAAGGCCGACCTCGCCGACCCCGAGCCGTTCGCCGCGATCTACCGCGAGCTGGACTTCCCGGTGGTCGTGACCCGCCGCGACCGGACCGGGCCCGGCGGGGGCGTCGCCGAGCTGGCCGCGCTGCTCGCCGGGCGCGTCTCGGCGCTCGTCGGGCACTCGGGGGTGGGCAAGTCGACGCTGGTCAACGCGCTCGTGCCGGACGCGGACCGGGCCGTCGGCGTCGTGTCCGCCGTCGGCAAGGGGCGGCACACCACCGTCGCCGCGCTGGCGCTGCCGCTGCCCGGCGGCGACGGCTGGGTCGTCGACACGCCGGGCGTGCGCTCCTTCGGCCTGGCCCACGTCACGCCCGACGACGTGCCGGCCGCGTTCGACGACCTGCGCGCCGCGATCGAGGACTGCCCGCGAGGCTGCGGGCACCTCGGCCCGCCCGCGGACCCCGAGTGCGCGCTCGACGCGCTGGTCGCCGCGGGGCAGCTCCGGCCGGCCCGGCTCGAGGCGCTGCGGAGGGTGCTGGTCGCCCTGCGGTGAGGGTCGTGATGACCCTCCGCTACCGTTCCTCGACTCCCCGGAGGAGGATCGATGGCTGGACGCGCGGGCCGACGGGCCGCCGCACTGATCACGGCCCTGCTCGGGCTCGCCCTGGCGGCGGGCTGCGGCGCCGCGCCGGTCGACGCCTCCGGGCTCACCCGGTACTACGAGGTGCGCCCGCTCATCGACGCCGTCGCCGCCCAGCAACGCGTGGACGGCACGGCCCGGTTCAGCCTGCGCGGCGAGCTGATCGGGGCGGAGGACACCCGGCTGCGGTTCACCGGCGTCGGGGCCCTGCGGTTCGCGGCCGAGGAGGTCGAGCTGTCCTTCACCCAGGTCGTCACCCAGCGCGGCGCCGAGCCCCAGGAGACCGGGTTCGTGGTGCTGCCCGACGCCGTCTACCTGCGGATGCCCGGCGACGACGGCGACCGGCCCTGGGTCCGCGTCGACCCCGCGGACACCGATCCCGAGGCCCAGCAGCTGATCGCGATGGCGCAGACGGTCACCGCGCGGGCCGACCCGACGAGCACGCTCGCGGCCTACGCCGACGCCACGCTCGTCACCGACGCGGCCGACGACGTGATCGAGGGCGACCCCGCCGTGCGGTACACGATCGTCACCGACCTGGCCAGGGCGGCGGCGATCACGCCGGACCCGGCGCTGCGCGCGCAGCTGGAGGAGCAGGTCCGGGCCGGGCTGACGCGGGTCACGTCGACGCTGTGGGTGGACGCCGCGCACCGCCCGCTGCGCAGCGCCGCGCGCCAGGAACTGCAGGGCATCGGCACGCTGGCGATCACGAGCAGTTACCGCGACTGGGGCGCCACGGCGCCCATCGACCCCCCGCCGAGCTCGCTGGTGCGCTGACGCGCCCGGGCGCGCGCAGCGGTGCGGGAACACTTCTCCGCGCGCACGAGCGCCGCGGGTGCCCCACGATGGGCCGGTGCTGCTCCCCACCCCGGCGCCGGGACCCGACGCCGCCGTCGCGTTCGTGCGCGACCACCTCGGCGACCTCTGCTGCGACGACCCCGCCGCGTCCCCGGCGTTCCGCGGCGGGCAGCAGGCCGCCGACACAGCGCTCGCGACGCTCGACCTCACCGGCTACGCGGCCCGGCGCAACGAGGTCCTGCCGGTCTCCCGGCGCGGGGCGACCCGGCTCTCGCCCTGGATCCGGCACGGCCTGATCGACCTGCCCGCGGCGTGGGCCGCCGCCGCGGACGCGCCGCCGCGGGACCGCACGAAGTTCCGCGACGAGCTGGCCTGGCAGGAGTACGCCCGCCACCTCTACGCCCGGCTGGGCCGGGCCACCGCGTCGGCCCTGCGGTCCGCGCCCGCGCGCCCGGAGCGGTCCTGGGACGAGCCGTGGCCGCGGCGGATGAACTGCGTGGACGCCTGCCTCGACGAGCTGGAGACCGACGGCTGGCTGGTCAACCAGACCCGCATGTGGATGTCGTCGCAGTGGACCGTGCGCGCCGGGGCGGAGTGGACGGCGGGCGAGGACCGGTTCTTCACCCACCTGCTCGACGGCTCCCGCGCGGCGAACCGGCTGGGCTGGCAGTGGACGGTCGGGGCGGGCACCGGCAAGCCCTACGGCTTCTCCCGCTGGCAGGTGCAGAAGCGCGCGCCGCAGCTGTGCCGGGACTGCGCGCTGCGCGACGCGTGCCCGATCCAGGACTGGCCCCCGGACGCCGCGGCCCGGCGCCTCGACGCCGACCCTCTCGTGCGCGCCGACCCGGACCCGGAGACCACCGGCGGCCCCCGCACGGCGCTCGACACCGGGGAGCCCGACGCGGTCTGGCTGACCGCGGAGTCCCTCGGCGACGCCGACCCCGCCCTGGACGCGCACCCGGACCTGCCGGCCGTGTTCGTCTTCGACGAGCCCCTGCTCGCCCTGCTGCGCCTGTCGGGCAAGCGGCTGGTGTTCCTCGCCGAGACCCTGGCCGACCTCGCCACCCGCCGGCCCGTCGAGCTGCGGCGGGGCACGGTGCCCGGCGAGCTGGCCGGGCGGGCCGTCGCCGTCACCCACGCGCCGGTGCCCGGCTTCCGCTCCCGGTCCGCGGCCGTGCGCCCGGTGCGGGTGCACCCGTGGCGGTGGCTGTGGCGTCCGCACGCGGGCCCCGTCGGCTCCTACAGCGCCTGGCGCAAGCGGCTCCGCCGCTCGTGAGCGCGGAGAGGCGTTCCCGCACCTCTCCGCACGCGCGGGTGCGTCAGCGCAGGTCCACCAGGAACGCCACCTCGGAGGGGTCGTACCAGGCCAGCTCGTGGTCCTCCGCCTCGCCGATGAGGAACTCCGCGTCCAGGTCGCCCATGTCCGCGGCGTCGACCGCGCCGGCGGCCTGGCGGACCGCGTACTCCGCGTCCTCGGTGTCGACGTGCACCGCCGCGATCGCCGAGACCGGCACCGGGCCGGTGATGCGCACGGCGGCGTCGTCGAGGTCGGGGCGCAGCGCGACGTCGTCCAGGTCGGCCGCGACGACGACCCGCCGGGCGGGGACGTCGTCCTCCCCCAGCCCGAACTCCACGCCGAGCAGGCGCAGCGACGCCCGCGCCGCCTCGAGCATGGCCGCGTACTCCAGCTCCTCGTCGTCGCCGGTGGTGTAGGACTCGCGCAGCTTCGGGGTCAGCGCGAACGCCGTGCCGCCGATGGGGTCCAGCCGCTCGTTCTTGACCATCCGCGCCAGCATCGGCCACGTCGCCGGTACGTAGATCCTCATGACGCGTTCCTCACGATGGGGCCACCGTTCCCAGCAGCTCGTCGAGCGACTCGTCGACGAGGCCCGCGAGGACGTCGACGTCGGACATGGCGTCACGGTCGCCGTTGAAGCCGTAGTACACACCACCGTCGTAGGAGGTGAGCCCGATGGCCAGCGCCTGCCCCTTGGCCAGCGGCACCACCGGGAACATCTCCAGCATCCGCGCCCCCGCCGCGTACAGCGGGAACTGCGGGCCGGGCACGTTCGTCACGACCAGGTTGAAGATCCGCTTGCTCATGCCGCTCGCCGCCCGCGCACCGAGCGCGTGCAGCGTGGGCGGGGCGAACCCGCCGATCCGGGCGAGCGTGTCGGCGCCGACGCTGTGGCCGGTGGAGGTGTGCTCGCGCATCGCGTGCGCGACGTGGTGCAGCCGCACCACCGGGCTGGGCTCGCCCACCGGCAGGTCGACGATGAACGAGGCGACCCGGTTGCCCACCGACCCCGCCGAGCTGGGCACGTCGGCCTCGCCGCGCACCGACAGCGGCACCATCGCCCGCACCGTCGAGGACGCGGTGACGGCCTCCCCACGGGAGAGCAGCCAGTTGCGCAGCGCCCCCGACACGACCGAGAGCACGACGTCGTTGACGGTGCAGCCGTGCGCGGCCCGCACCCGCCGGTAGGCCTCCAGCTCGGTGCGGGCGATCGCGAACCGGCGCGAGGCCGAGATGTCGACGTTGAGCGGGGTGCCCGGGGCGCGGCGGCTCGCGGTGCGGGCCATCGTGAACAGCTGGCCCAGCCCGCCGACCACCTTGCCCGCCACCGCGACGGCGTCCCCGGCCGCGTTGCGGACGTTGTCGACGACCTCGCCGGGCCGGGCGACCGCCTCCGTCACCGCGCCCCACACGAGCTGGACGTCCGTGGGCTCGGTGCGCGGCATCCACAGGTCCGCGTGCGCCCCCGTCGCGCGGGCCCCGGACCCGTTCGGGGCGGCGATGTCGAGGATGACCTGCCCGATGTCGATGGCGCTGACGCCGTCGACCATGGCCTGGTGGGTCTTCGTGATCACCGCGATGCGGCCCCCGGCCAGGCCCTCGACGAGGTACATCTCCCAGAGCGGGCGGGTGTTGTCCAGCGGCCGCGACATCAGCCGCGCGACGAGCTCGGTGAGCTGGTCGTCCGAGCCCGGCTTGGGCAGCGCCGAGCGGCGCACGTGGTAGGCCACGTCGAAGTCGGCGTCGTCCACCCACACCGGGCGGGCCAGGTTGGCCGGGACGTAGCGGACCTTCTGCCGGTACCGCGGCACCAGGGCGATGCGCTGCTCCACCAACTCCACGAGGGTGTCGTAGTCGAAGCCGGACCGGGGCCGTTTGAAGATCGACACAGCCCCGACGTGCATGGGCGTCGTCGGCTGCTCCAGGTAGAGGAACGAGGCGTCGAGGGGCGAGAGCCGGGGCGGCATGGCCCCGATCCTAGGCTGACGGGATGGCCGAGCCCCGATCCCCGAAGGACACCTTCATCACGGTGTACGGCCGCAAGCCCGTGCAGGAGGCGCTCGACGACCCCGACCTGCGCGTGGACAAGGTCGTCGTGGCCGAGGGGCTACGCGGCGAGCCGGTCCGCGCGATCCTCGACGCCGCCCGCCGCCGCGGCGTCCCGGTGCAGCGGGCGTCGGCGCACCGGGTCAAGGTGCTGGCCGGCAACGGCCGTCACGACCAGGGCGTGCTCGCCGACGTCGTCGCGCCGCGGATGGAGCCGGTCGCCGCGTTCCTCGACGCGCTGGACCCCGACGCCCCCGCGGCCGTGCTCGTCCTGGACCGGCTCACGAACCCGGCCAACGTCGGCATGATCCTGCGCAGCGCCACCGCCGCGGGCGTCGACGGCGTGCTGCTGGCCCGCCGCGGCCTCCCCTCGATCGACCCGCTCGTCGTCAAGGCCTCGGCCGGGGTCGCGTTCCGCGCCCCGGTGCTGCGCGCCGCCACCGTGGAGGAGGGCTGCACCGCGCTGCACGAGGCCGGGTTCGCCGTCCTCGGGCTGGAGGCCGGGGGCGAGTCGCTGTTCGACGCCAACCTCCCCGCCCGGGTGGCCCTGGTGCTGGGCAACGAGACCGACGGCCTGTCCGCCGGCGTGCACGAACTGCTCGACGGGGTCCTGGGGATCCCGATGGCCAACGCCGTGGAGTCCCTCGGCGTCGCCGGGGCCGGGGCGGTGGCGGCCTTCGCCCTGGCCCGCCGCGGCTGAGGCCCCGGCCCGGCACCGCCCCCGTCCTGCTGCCCGGTCCCGCGCGCCCGCGCATCGCAGCGGGGTGGCACCGCTGCGATCGGATCGCAGCGGTGCCACCCTGCTGCGATGCGGGTGGCGGGTCCGCGGGGCCGGTGCACCCGGGGCGCACCGCTTACGGTGAGGGCATGGTGCAGCGACGGATCCCCCGCCCCCGCGAGCTCGCCCCCCTGCTCCGGCCGGCCCCCTTCGAGCGGGACGCGACGGAGCGGCGGCTGCGGCGCGCCGCCTCGATCGCGGACCTGCGCGAGATCGCCCGGCGGCGCACCCCGCGGGCGGTGTTCGACTACACCGACGGCGCCGCGGACGGCGAGCTGTCGCTGCGCCGGGCCCGGGACGCGTTCGCCCGCGTGGAGTTCTCCCCCACCGTGCTGCGCGACGTGTCCACCGTCGACACCGGCCGCG
Source organism: Pseudonocardiales bacterium (assembly GCA_026393175.1). Lineage (GTDB taxonomy): Bacteria > Actinomycetota > Actinomycetes > Mycobacteriales > Pseudonocardiaceae > Pseudonocardia. The sequence continues at coordinate 1,994 of JAPLAT010000424.1, read as the reverse complement.
ACGTCCTCGGCCAGCGGGCGACCCTGCCGTTCTGCCTCGGCCCCACCGGCTTCACCCGGATGATGCACCACGAGGGCGAGCGGGCCGTCGCGTCCGTGGCGCAGGAGGTGGGCATCCCCTACACCCTGTCCACGATGGGCACGACGACCATCGAGGACGTCGCGGCGGCCGCGCCCGGCGCCCGGAAGTGGTTCCAGCTCTACCTGTGGCGCGACCGGGCGATGGCCAAGGACCTCGTCCAGCGCGCGGCCTCGTCCGGCTACGACACGATCATGCTCACGGTCGACACCCCGGTCGGCGGCGCGCGCCTGCGCGACGTCCACAACGGGCTGACGGTGCCGCCCGCGCTCTCGCTGCGCACGTTCCTCGACGGCGCCCGGCACCCGCACTGGTGGGCCAACCTGCTCACCACCGAGCCGCTGGAGTTCGCGAGCCTCGCGTCCACGGGCGGCACGGTCGCCGACCTCATCAACCGTGTCTTCGACCCGGCGCTCACCATCGACGACGTCGAGTGGCTGCGCGGGGCGTGGTCGGGGCACCTCGTCGTCAAGGGCATCCAGAACGTCGACGACGCCCGTCGCGTGGTGGACGCCGGGGCCGACGTGGTGCTGCTGTCCAACCACGGCGGCCGCCAGCTCGACCGCGCGCCCGTGCCGCTGGAGCTCGTCGCCCCCACCGTGGACGCCGTCGGCGACCGCGCCGAGGTGTGGGTCGACACCGGCATCACCCACGGCGCCGACGTGCTCGCCGCGATCGCGCTCGGCGCCCGCACGGCGCTGATCGGCCGGGCCTACCTCTACGGCCTCATGGCGGGCGGGCGCCGCGGGGTGGCCAAGGCCGTGGAGATCCTGGCCGGCGAGATCGTGCGGACACTGCAGCTCATCGGGGTGAACAGCGTGGACGAGCTCCGCCCGTCACACGTCCGGATACGTCCGAACGAGTGAACGCTGGCTGGCGTCCGGCGGGCATCCGGGCCAGGGTCGGGACATGAGCTTCATGGACAAGGCCAAGGACCTGCTCAACCAGCACGACGACAAGGTCGACCAGGCGCTGGACAAGGTCGGCGAGGCCGCCAAGGGGCGTTTCGCCGGGCACGACGCCCAGATCGACAGCCTGATCGACCAGGCCCAACAGCGCACCGGGGCCGGCGACACCACCGCCGCGTCCGCCACGGGTCCGGGCACGGCCGAGGGCGCTCCCGCCGAGGAGCAGCAGTTCGAGCAGCAGCCGCCGGCCGACCAGGCGCCGCCGCAGCAGCACTGATCCACCGCGTACGGGCCGGGGACCACGCGTCCCCGGCCCGTTCGTCGTCTCAGGGGCCGGGCAGGTCGAGCAGCGCCTCGATCTCCGACACCGTGACGGCCGGGTCGACGTGGCGCACCACCACCGCGCCGGCCGCCCGGGCCCCGCGCACGTTGCCGGGCAGGTCGTCCACCACGACGCACTCGGCGGGATCCAGCCCGAGCAGGCCCGCGGTGCGCCGGAAGACCTCCGGGTCGGGCTTGCGCACCCCCAGGACCGGGCCCAGCACGAGGACGTCGAACAGCGCCGCGCAGGCGTCCGGCACCGCGTGGGCGTCGGACACCAGCGCCGTCGGGCACCCCGCGGCCCGGGCGCGGCGCACGACGTCGACGACCCGCGGGCCGTCGGTGAGGACGCCGCCGTAGTCCATGATCAGCCCGCGCAGCACGTCACGACCGTAGCGGCGACCGGCCCGGCGCGGACCGTCCGGCGGCGGACCGTCCGGTGCCGAAGGGTCCGGAACGGCCCCCATGGGCGCCCTCCGCCGCGCACCCTGGTCGCATGACCGCGCCCGCCCGCACCCCGCCCACCCGGACCCCGCCCTGCCGGGGCGCCCGCAGCGCCCCGGCCGCGGACACCGGTACCCCGGGTCCGGGTACGGCGGCTCCGGAGACCGCGGGCCCCGTCACGACGCCGGCGACCACCACGACGCCGACGACACCGAGCCCGGATCCGGCGACCACCGCGACCGC
>JAPLAT010000421.1 GCA_026393175.1 Pseudonocardiales bacterium | reverse complement strand
GGGGGTGGCCGCGGCCGGGGGCGCCGTCGCCGCCGCGGCCGCGGGGGGCCGCTGGGCCCTGCTCGCCGCGCTGCTGGTGGTGCTCACCGGCGTGCTCGACGGGCTGGACGGCGCGGTCGCCCTGCGCACCGGCCGGGCCCGCCCCCTGGGCGCGGTCGTCGACGCCGTGGCCGACCGCGTCGGGGACCTGCTGCTCGCCGGCGTCCTGCTGGTCCTCGGCGCGCCCGCCACCTGGTGCGCCGCCGCCGCCGCGCTGGTGCTGCTGCACGAGTACCTGCGCAGCCGGGCGCAGGCGGCCGGGATGCCGGGGGTGGGCACGGTCACCCCGGCCGAGCGCCCGACGCGGATCGTGCTCGTCGCCGTGGCCGCGCTCGGCAGCGGCGCGCTGCCGGCCGGGACGCCGCTGACCGGCTGGTCCTGGGCCATGGTCTGCGCCGTCGCGTGGGTGGTCGTGGGCGTCGTGGGGCTGGGTCAGCTGTCCGTCGCCGTGGCGCGGGACGTCCCGCCGTCCTGATCCCGGTCGCGGGTACCGGCGGCGGACCGGACGGGCCACGGCCGCTGGGCCATCCGGCCCCACCACGCGGCCGGGAGGTTGTCCGGCACCGCGGCGGGTAGCCCCGACGACGTGCAGGAAATCCGGAACGACGGGACAGGAGTGGTGATGAGCCAGCAGACAGGCACGGACCGGCCGAGCGCCACCGGCGGCCCGGCCCCGCGGGCCGAGGTGGCCCGCGACGAGGCGGAGGGTCTGGGCCGGACGACCGCGGACGCGAGCCGGCACGTGGCAGGCGTCGCGGGTGACCAGGCCTCCGCCGTGGCGGGAGAGGCCCGGCGCCAGGCGAAGGACCTGATCGGGGAGGCCCGTACGCAGGCCACCGAGCAGGCGCGCGCGGGCCAGCAGCGGGCCGCCGAGGGCCTGCGGTCCCTCGCGGGTGAGCTGCAGGAGATGTCGTCCGGGGGTGAGAGCCACGGCCCCGCCTCCGACCTCGCCGCCCAGGCGGCCGAGCGGATCGACGGTCTCGCCGGGTGGCTGGACCGGCACGAGCCGGGCGACCTCCTCCGCGAGGTCCGCACGTACGCGCGCCGCCGGCCCGGGACGTTCCTGCTCGGTGCCGCCGTGGCCGGCGTCCTCGCCGGCCGGCTGACCCGCGGCGCCGTCGACGCCCAGCGCGACTCCGGGTCGGGCCCCTCCCCGCAGCAGGCGCCGTACCCCGGGCAGCAGGCGCCGTACCCCGTCCCCGGCGGCCCCGCCGGGACCGGGGCGGGACCGGGCACGGTGCCCTACGGGTCGCCGACGCCGGCCGGGCCGCCCCCGCACGCCGCCCCACCGGCACCGGTGCCCTCGATGCCGCCGGGCCCGGCGTCCCGGCCGCCCGCGTCCCCGCCCCCCATGCCCCCGCCCCCCATGCCCCAGCACCCCACGTCCCCGCCGCCCGGGTCCCCGCCGCCCGGGTTCCCCCCGGGACCGGCCGGGGCTCCGGCGGGGCAGCCGGGCGGTCCGGGGTACCCGCCGCCCGCGCAGCAGCCGCCCCGCTCCGGACCGTCCACGGTCGGTGAGTACGTCGAGGAGATCGGGCAGGGCGGTCGGCCCCGCCACGAGCTGCGCGACCCCCGGGACCGCTCGTGAGCGCCCCGGTGCCGCCCGGCGCCATGCCCCCGTCCGGCGCGATGCCCCCGCCCGGCGCGATGCCCCAGCCCGGTGCCATGCCGCCGCCCGGGGGCGCGCACGAGGTCCGGCAGCACGGCGACCCCTCCGTCGGGGAGCTGATCAAGTCGGTGACCCGCGATCTCTCGACCCTGATGCGGCAGGAGCTCGCGCTGGCCAAGGCGGAGCTGACCCAGGAGGCGGCGACGACCGGGAAGGCCGCGGGCGCGCTCGGCGGCGCCGGTGTCGCCGCGTTCCTCGTCGTGCTCTTCCTGTCGATCGCGTTGTGGTCCGGGCTGTCCAACGTCATGGACGCCGGGTGGGCCGGGCTGCTCGTGGCCGTGCTGTGGGCCGTCGTCGCGGCGGTCCTGTTCGTGGTCGGCCGCTCCACCCTGCGCCGGGTCCGCCCGACCCCCGAGCGCACCGTCGAGACCCTTGGCACCGTGCCCGAGGCCCTGCGGGGCCAGCGAGGAGGAACAGCATGACCAGCACCAACGACCCCGACCAGATCCGCGCCGAGATCGAGCGCACCCAGGCCGAGCTGAGCCGCGACGTCGACGCCTTCACCGACAAGGTGAGCCCCGGGCGGATCGTGGAGCGGCGGGTGGACCGCGTGCGCGGCGCCGCCGGCCGGTGGAAGGACGCCGTCATGGGCAGCTCGCACGACGACCGCCCTGCCCACGCGGGCGTCCGGGACGGGGCCCACCACCTGGCTGGCGCCGTGTCCGGCGCGGCCTCCGGGGCGGCGACGTCGGTCTCGGACGCGGCGCACGACGCGCCGCAGGCCGTCCGGCGCCGCACCGAGGGCAACCCGCTCGCCGCGGGGCTCATCGCCTTCGGCGCGGGCATGCTCGTCTCCGCCCTGCTGCCGGCCGCGCGGCGGGAGCAGGAGCTCGCGGAGCGGGCGAAGGAGCACGCGGGCGAGCTCGGCAGGCCCGTGGCCGAGGCGGCCAAGCAGGCCGTGTCCGAGCTGCGGGAGCCCGCCAGGGAGGCGGCCGAGTCGGTGCGCTCGACCGCCGAGGACGCCGGGCGCACCGTCGCCGACGAGGGACGGTCGACCGCCCAGGACGTCCGGTCGCAGGCCGGCGACTCCGTACAGGCGGTACGCCAGGGGCCCGGCGCATAGCCCGGCCGGGTCCGCCCCCGTCACGGCCGTCCGTGCGGGGGCGGGCCCGTCCCGCCGCGGTGCATCCGGCCGCTCCGCGGCCCGGGGTCCGCGGTCGGGACCGTCCGTGTCGGGTCGCCGTTCGGCGCGGCCCGCCCGGTCACGAGGGCGGGAGCAGCTTCCCCGGGCCGCGCTCGCCGACGTCGGCGGAGAACCGGCCCAGCAACTGCGCGAACCGCACCCGGTCGGCCTCCGGCCAGTCCCCGAGGATCCCGGCCAGCCACGCCGTGCGGAAGGCCACGGCGCGCTCGCGCAGCGCGGCGCCCGCGGCGGTGAGGTGCAGCGCGGCCCGCCGCCCGTCCGCCGTGCGCTCGACGTACCCCGCCCGCACGGCCCGCTCGACCAGGCGGCTCGCCGTCGAGTGCTCGACGCCCGCGAAGCGCGCCACCTCACCCACTGTCGACGGCCCCGCCGTCCGGGCGCACGCCTCCACCACCAGCACGCTCGACATGTCCGGGCCCCGGGGCGCGGTGCTCCAGAGCCGGCGCAACCGCACCAGCGCGTCGTCGATCTCGTGCAGGGGGTCGATCGGGGGGTCGGTCTCGTGCTCCGGATCGGTCCCACGCGGCGTGCCGTCCATGTATGTACAGTACACATATGGAGATCACGGTTCTGGGAGCGACCGGCCGCACGGGCCGGCTCGTGGTGGCCGAGGCGCTGCGGCGCGGCCACGGGGTGACCGCGCTGGTGCGCGACCCGGCGACGGCGGCCCTGCCGCCGGAGGTCGTCGTCCACGGGGGCGACGTGCGCGACGCCGGGGCGCTGGCGAAGGCCGTCGCCGGGGCGGGGGCCGTCGTCTCCGCGCTGGGCCCGCGGGCGGGCGACGCGACGCTGCACCGCGACGTCGCCGCGGTGCTGGTCGGGGTGCTCCGCGACGCGGGCGTGCGGCGGTTCGTCGGCGTGAGCGGCGCGGGCATCGCGGTGCCGGGGGACGCGAAGTCCGCGCGCGACCGGCTGATCTCGGCGATCGTCCGGCGCTTCGGCGGCGCGGCCGTGGCCGACAAGGCCGAGGAGCACGCGATCTGGGCGGCGAGCGGGACGGACTGGACCCTCGTCCGGCCGCCGCGGCTCAGCGACGCGGAGGCCACCGGGCGGGTGGAGCACCACGCGCACCGCTCGCCGCGGGCCACCGCGATCGGCCGGGCCGACCTGGCCGCGTTCCTGCTCGACTGCGCCGAGCAGGGCCTGCACGTCGGCGCCGCGCCGCTCGTGGGCCGGGGCTGAAGTGCGCGCCGTCCGCTTCCACCGCGTCGGCGGCCCCGAGGTCCTGCGCGTCGACGACGTCCCCGACCCCGGCGCCCCGACCGGCGACGAGGTGCTGGTCCGCGTCGAGGCCTCGAGCGTCAACGGCACCGACCTCGGCCTGCGCCGCGGCGACCTGCGCGTCGCGACGCTGGGCCGGCTGCCCTTCACCCCCGGGTTCGACGTCGCGGGCGAGGTGCTGGCCTGCGGCCCCGGCGTCACCGCCTTCGCCCCGGGCGACCGGGTGGTCGCGCTCATCGGGCACGGCGGCGGCGGGCAGGTGGAGCGGATCCGGATCCGGCAGGGCCGGGCGGCGCTCGCCCCCCGGTCCGTCCCGGCGACCGACGCCGCGGCGCTCCCGCTCGCCGGGCTGACCGCCCTGCAGGGCCTGGGCCGGGCCGGGCTGGCCGCGCGCCCGCGGGCGCGGGTGCTCGTGCACGGCGCGACGGGCGGGATCGGCACGTTCGCCGTGCAGCTCGCGGTGCTGGCCGGGGCGCACGTCACGGCCGTGGCGAGCGCGGCGCGCCTGGACCTGGCCACCGAGCTGGGCGCCCACGAGGTCCTCGACCGCCGCCGCCACGACGTCACCGCCCTCGGCGCCCGCTTCGACGTCGTGCTCGACGCCGCCGGCACGCTGCCGTTCGTCCCCGGCCTGCTCACCGGCGACGGCGTGCAGGTCTCGGTGCGCCCGCTCTCGCCCGACGTGCTGCGCGCGGCCCTGCGGGTGCGCCGCCGCGGCCCGCGGTTCACCGCGGTGCGCACCGCGCCGCGCAGCCAGGACCTCGCCCACCTCGCCGCGCTCGTCGACGCCGGGCGGCTGCGCGCGGTCGTCGACGCCGTGCACCCGATGGCCGACGCCGCGGGCGCGCACCGGCATGCCGAGGCCGGGGTGCGCGGCAAGGTGGTGCTGGACCTGCGGTGACGGTCAGCGTGTGGCGAGCAGGGCGTCGTGCACCGCGCCCGGGCCGATGTCGGCCATGCACGCCGGCCCGGTCGCGGACAGCGGGCAGCGGGCCTCCCACCAGCAGACCTGCTCGGTGATCGCCGTCGGCCGCCGGTGGGTGCAGCCCGGCAGCCCCTGCAGGTCGACGGCGGGCGCGTCCAGGCCGTAGCGGGCGGCCAGGGTGGGCCCGAACAGCCCGACGGTCCGGGCGCCGACGGCCGCGGCCACCCGCACCGGGCCGGTGTCCGGCCCGACGACGACGCCGCCGCGCCTGCCCACGGCCGCGAACTGGGCGGCGAGCCCGCGCAGGTCGGCGTCGGGCAGCGGACGGGCCCGCCCGGCCGCCCATCCCGGCACCGTCCCGCCGTCGGGGACGACCAGCACCGGGCGCCCGGCCAGCGCCGCGACGAGGCGGGGCCAGTGCGGCCACCGCTTCACCGCCATCCCGGCGCCGGGCACCAGCACGACCGGTGGGCCCGCCGGCGCGACGGCGGCGACGGCCCGGTCCCCGGCGGCGTGCTCGGCGTCGGTGAGGTGGATCGCGGGCGGCCGGTAGCCGGGGTCGACGAGCCCCTCCGCGGCGAGGATCGCCACGTAGCGCCGCGCCACCGGCTCGTCGGCGGGCGGGCGGCGCCACAGGTCGGTGACGGCGCGCATCCCGCGGGCCGCGATCTCCTCGGCGATCCCGTCGTAGCGGGTGGTGCTGACCACGAGGTCGGGGCGGCGGCGGTCCAGCTCGGCGACCACGGCCGCGCGCTCGTGGTGCCGCTCGGCGCACCGCACCTCGGTGACGGCGGGGTCGGAGCGCAGCAGGTCGGCGCCGGGCGCGTGGGTGAGCACCCGCAGCGCCGCGCCCGGGTGCCCGCGGTGCAGCGCGTGCACGGCCGGCAGCACCATGCACAGGTCGCCGAGGCCGCCGAGCAGGTCGACGACGAGGACGTCGCGGAACCGGTCAGGCACGGGCGACCCGCTCGTAGAGGTCCCGGTGGGCCGCGGCGATGCGCGGCCAGTCGCGGGCCGCACCGAGTGCGGCGCCCCCGGCGGCGACCCGGGCCCGCAGCCCGGGGTCGTCGAGCAGCCTCCCCAGCGCGCCGACGAGCGCGTCGGCGTCGCGGACCTTCGGGGCGACGACCACCGTCGCGCCGTCGACGAGGTCCGGGTCGGGCGGGTCCGCGGCCGTCACCACCGTCGGCAGGCCGTGGGCGAACGCCGAGAGCAGCGCGCCGCTCTTCGTGGTGGCGCCCGCGGTGAACGGGAAGGCCGCGACGTCGGCCGCGTGCAGGGCGGCGGACACGCGCGCGGCGGGGAGGTGCCCGGTGATCGTCACGTGCCTGGCGAGGCCGTGGGCGTGGGTCAGCGCGGTGAGCTCGTCGCGGAACGCCCGCGCCTCGGGTTCGGGCAGCGCCGCGGAGGTGAACCCGCCCAGCACCAGCAGGTGCAACCGGTCCCGGCCCGCGCCGCGCAGCCGGGCGAGGGCCTCGATGAGGTACCGCACGCCCTTCACCGGGTGCACGAACCCGAAGAACGCGACGACCTCGGCGTCGGCCGGCACCCCGAGCCCGGCCCGGACCGCGGCCCGCCCCTCCCCCGCCCCGAGATCGGGCACGTTCGGGGCGAGCGGCACCAGCCGCGCGGTCACCCCCAGCCGGGCGCGCAGCAGCGCGGCGTGCCCCGCGTTGGTGGCCACCGTGGCCGCGGCGGCCGTCGCCAGCCGCCCGGTCTCCCGGTCGGCCAGCCCGCGCCGCTCGACCGCGCGCCACACCGGCTCCGGCACCCCGCGCGGTGCGGTCCACCAGCCGTACTCGTGCACCGTGGTGACGACGGGCGGGCGCACCAGGCCGGGCAGCAGGCCGGGCCAGCGCCGGAAGCCGAAGGCCGACGGCGCGAACTGCACGTGCACGACGTCGGGGCGCAGCTGCGCGATGCGGCGCGCCGCCCGGGCCACGTCGGGGGCCGAGCCGCCCGTCGGGACCGGCTCGACGTCGGCGCCCGTCGCGCGCAGCGCCCCGACCAGGTGGGCCGTGTAGTCGGCGACGCCGTCGCGGCCCGGGTCGACCCGCCCCTGCACCATCGCGATCCTCACCGCTCGGTGCTTCCCGGTCCGCCGCGTCCGAAACGGGTACGCCCGCTCCGGTCCGGGAACCCCGCGCCCGTGACGACGACGACCACCCGGTTCGAGCACCCGGGGACACTGGCGGGGCCGCCGATCGACTGGGCCGGGACGCGGCGGCTGCTGGTCGTGCGCCCAGACAACCTCGGCGACGTGCTGCTCGCCGGTCCCGCGCTGACCGCGCTGCGCGCCGTCGCCCCGCGGGCCCGCATCGACCTGCTCGTCTCCCCCGCGGGGGCGGGTGCCGCGGCGCTGCTGCCGGAGGTGGACGGCACGGTCGTCGCGCAGGTGTCGTGGCAGCGGTTCACCGACGGGCCCGAGGGGTCGCCCGACGCGGAGCTGATCGCCGAGCTGCGCCGCCGCGACCACGACGTCGCGGTGCTGCTCACCTCGTTCTCGCAGTCGCCGTGGCCGGGCGGGTACGCCTGCCGGCTCGCGGGCATCCCGGTGCGGGCCGGGCTGTCCAAGGAGTTCGGCGGGACGGCGCTGACCCACTGGGTGCCCGCGCCCGACGACGCGCTGCACCAGGTCGACCGGGCCCTGCACCTGCTGGACCGGCTGGGGGTGCCCGGGTGCGGGACGGCCCTGCACGCCCGGGTGCCCCCGGCCGCGCGCGCCACCGCCGCGGAGGCCCTCGCCTCGGCCGGGATCGACCCCGCCGCGCCGCACGCCGTCCTGCTGCCCGGGGCGTCCTGCGCGTCGCGCCGCTACCCGGCCGACCGCTTCCGCGAGGCCGCGGGCGCCCTCGCCGCGGCCGGGCTCCCGGTGGCCGTCTGCGGCCCGCCCGCCGAGCGCGCCCTCGTCGACGACGTGGCGGGCGGGCGGCCCGGCGTGGTCGCGCTGGCGGGGGCGCTCGACGTCCCCGGCCTGGCCGCCCTGCTCGCCGGGGCCACGGTCGCCGTCACCAACAACAGCGGGGGCATGCACCTCGCCGACGCCGTCGGCACCCCGTCGTCGCCCTGTTCGCCGGGACGGAGCTGCCCGGGCAGTTCCGGCCGCGCTCGGTCCCCTCGGCCGTGCTGCACGTCCCGACCGCCTGCCGCCCCTGCCGCCAGTTCACCTGCCCCTTCGCGCACGAGTGCCTCGACGTCCCCCCGGCCGACGTCGCGGCCGCGGCCCTGCGCCTGGCCGGCGCGCGCTCCTGACCGTGCCGGGTGGCCACGCCGGCGGTCAGGCCGGGGGCGGGGTCAGGGGCAGGAGGTCGATCGCCGAGGCGGACCGGCCGGGCAGGCTCGTGGGCGACTGCTGGTGGTAGGCCCCGCTGGGGAGGATCCCGGCGCCACCCCGCCGGGCCATGACCCGCTGCTGGCTCAGGACGTCCTCGCCGTGGCTGTCGGCGGGGATCTCGCGCCAGAAGTCGAAGCCGCCCGCGTCGAGCAGCGCGGCCCGGTCGAACAGGACGCAGCCCGCGGCCCACGCGACCTTGTAGGGCACCCACGTCCCCGGTTCGGGCAGGTCCCCGGTGTCCAGGCCGAGCCACTCGGCGAGGTGGATCCCGTTGGCCGCGTTGTGCAGGGTCCAGCGCGCCCACGCCGCTCCGTCCTTGACCACCGTCTCGGGCCGCACCGGGCCCGCCCACACGGCGAACGGGGCGCACTCGTGCGGGCGCCGGTCCTCGAGGTGCGAGAGCCCCTGCATCGCCGCGGCGACGAACCCGCACCGCAGCTCCCCCAGCGCCCGGTGCAGGCGGTCGAGGACCCCGGGCTCGAGCCAGACGTCGTCGTCGAGGAACAGCACGGCGTCCGCGGTGGCCTGCGCGAGCAGGAAGGCCCGGTGCTCGGCGATGCCGCGCCGCGGCAGGTGGCGCAGCAGCGCGACGGGCGTGCCCCGGCGGCGCAGGGCCGCGACCAGCGTCGCGGCCGACGGGGTGTCGAACGCGGCCGGGCCGCTGGACTGGTCGGACACCACCACCCGGAACGCCACGCCGGTCTGCGCGGCCAGCCCGGCCAGGGTGGTCGCCAGCTCGGTGGGGCGGTCGCAGGTCGGGACGAGCACGTCGATCGCCGGTGGCGTCACCCGGGGGCCGTCCCGACGACGGCGTAGTCCTGCGGCCCGAACAGCCCCTTCTGCAGCGCGAGCGCCACCGCCGCGCTCGCCTCGGCGCTCACCCCGGGCAGGCGCAGGCCCGACAGGTCCAGGTCCTCCTTCGGGTGCAGCGGCACGATCTCGATGCCGGTGAAGCCCGCGGCGCCCGCCAGGAACTCCAGCCGGGCGGGCGGGACCGGCGTGCGGTGGGTCGGGTCGAGGTGGAAGTTGCAGGCGCCCATGACGAGGTTCGTCGGGTTCGGCGTCTCCGCGAGGAGCACGCCGCCGGGGCGCAGCGCGCGCCGGGCTGCGCCGAACAGCCCCAGCACCGCGTCGGTGTCCAGGTGCTCGACGACGTGGAAGGCCGTGACGGCGTCCAGCGACCCGGGCGCGAGCGTCGCGAGGTGCGCGGCGGCGTCGGCGTGCGCGACGTCGAGACCCTGGGCCCGCAACAGCTCCACCATGCCCGCGTGGTCGTCCGCCCCGGCCGCCGCGACCCCGGCCTCGGCCAGCAGGGCCAGCCACTCCCCGCGCCCCGGGCCCGCGTCGAGCACCCGCGGGCCCGCGGCCCCCGGTGTGACGGCGGCGAGCACCCGCGGCAGGTGCACGGACAGGCGCGCGCGGACGTCGGCGGTGCTACCGCGGAACCGGTCCTCGAACGCCGGGTAGACCTCCGCGAAGCGCGGCCCCGCCCCGGTCAGGGCGGCGAGCCGCTCCCGCAGCGCCGCGACCTCGGCGCGCAGCTCCGCGATCTCCGACGTGGCCGGCGGGGATCCCCCGGGCTTTGACACGGGACCGGTCACGGACGCTCCTCGATCATGCGCAGGACCGTCGCCGGCACGCCGCCGACGATCGCGAACGGCGCGACGTCCCCGGTGACGACGCTGCCCGCGGCCACCACGGCGTGCTCCCCGATCCGGCACGGGCCCAGCACGAGCGCGTTGCTGGACACCCACGCGCCCCGCCCGATCACGACGTCACGCCCCGATCGCGGCACGCCGACCTGCCGGTCGCGGTCGAACAGCGCGACGTCGTGCGTCCCGGTCAGCACGGACACCCCGTGGCCGAAGAACGCGTGCTCCTCCACGGTGATCTCACCCGAGGACAGGTTGAACAGCGCGTCGTTCACCACGGCCGTCGGGTGGACGTGCAGCTTCCGTTCGTCGCCGTAGACGCGGGGCGCCCAGCGGGCCTCCTCCACGGCCCGGGCCACCGCCTCGGCCACGCGGGCGTCGATGAGGGCGAGCAGGTCGGGATCCGCGTCCGGCTCCCGCACGCCGCTCAGCTCCGCACCCCCGTGTCCTCCTTCGACTCCAGGTCGCGCAGGACCTCGTGGCACCGCGCGGCCCGCTCGGCGTCCTCCCGCATCGTCTGCTCGAAGAACGAGGCGATGTCCTCGTACCCGGCGTTGCGGGCGTCGCGGACGTACTGCCCGTAGTCGTGGCCCGCCTTCAGGGCGTGGTACTGCACGGAGACGAGGTCGAACACCACGTCGCTGAAGCCGGTCTCCCCTGTCGCCATGGTCTGCTCCTCACGGTCGGATCGGTGTCGGACGACCGCCGGGTACCCGGCGGCGGCCCGGCTACGCGTCGCCCGATCGCCGGGTGGTGGGGACCGCCGCGCGCCGCGGGACCGCCGGGACTGGGACGCGCCCGCGCGGGTACGGCACCGGCATGGACGACGACGAGCGCACGCGCATCCGCCGCGACTTCGACGACGCCGTGACCATGTCCCCGCACGACCTCGAGACGTGGCTCGGCACCGAGGAGTCGCGCTCGGTGGGCGATTCCGGCGGCGGGGGCGAGTCGACCGGGCACGAGATGGGGCGCCACATCGTCAGGCTGCGCCGCACCCGGGCCGGTGACCTCACCGACGACGACCTGGTCCGGATGCGGAAGGTCGTCGGGTACGTGCACCGCCACCTCGCCCAGCGCCCGTCCGGGGACGTGACGGGGACGCGGTGGCGGTACTCGCTGATGAACTGGGGGCACGACCCGCTGCGCTGAGCCCGGCAGGCGCTCAGTCGCGGTCGCTCCCGTCCTCGTCGCCGTCCGGCACGTGCCCCCGCAGGGCGGGGACGTCGATCTGCGGGCCGCCCGGCACCTCGGGCAGCGGGTCCACGCCCGCGGAGAGGTCGTCCGGCCGCGCGGACGCGGGAGCGGCGTGCTGCCGGGCGGCCGCGTCGGCGCGCCCGCCGTCGTCCGGCTCGTCGGTCCGGTGGGGTCCGCGGCCGCTGTCCTCGCTGTCGTCGCCGTCCCCGGCGTTCCGGGGTGGCTCGTCGTGGCTCATGATCTCCCGGTACCCCGGGCCGCCGGGTTCCACCCCCCGCGCGTGCCACGCCCGCCCGTCCGGCCGCGGAGCGCTAGGATGGTCGGGAGAACCGACCGCCGGGCGTCGCCCGGCCCCCACCCGGCCCGCGCGATGCGCGCCGCGACCGTCGAACCCCGCACCGTTCCTCGCGGGCCCGCGGCGGCGCACCCGCCGGCCCGCCGGGCGGTCGCGTCTCGGAGGGGCCGTGCCGGCCCCTCCTCGCGATCCGTCGCGACCGCACCACACCGTGCGGTGTCACCGCCCCGGGCGGCCGCACCGCGCAGACGAGGAGTACGTACGTGGCTCGACGAGGCCGGCCCCGCCCGGACGCCCGCAGGGGCGCGCCGCGGGACCGACGGCCCGACCGCGGCGGCGACGGTGACGGCGACGTCCTGTCGGTGCTCGCCCGGTCCGTCCGGGAGGTCGAGGCCGCGCTGCGCCGTGGCCGGGCGACCCCCGCGATCCGCGCGAAGTTCCAGGCGGTGGCCCTGCTGCTGCGCGAGGAGCGCGCCAGGGTGCGGGCGGAGGGCAACGGCGGCACGGCCGAGCGGCTCAAGCGCCTCGACGGCATCGCGACCACCCTGGCCATGACGGCCGTCCGCGACCAGGGGCTGCTCGCCCTGCTGGAGGAGGACGCGGTCGTCTCCGACGAGGCGCGGTCGGTGAAGCGGCAGGTGCAGCAGCGCGCCGGCATCACGGTCGTCGAGGAGGAGCCCGCGCCCGCGGAGCCGGAGCCCGCCGCCCCGGCGCGACCGCGGGTCGTGCCGCAGTCGGTCGTCTCCCGCCAGCTGGCCAACCCGTTCCTCGCCCCCGACCCGTCGGCGGCCCGCCCGAGCGCGCCGCGCCCGACGCGGCTGGCCGGCTGGGAGCTGCTCGGCCCGCTGCTGCGCTCCTTCGAGCGCGCCGGCGCAGGCGCGCCCGCCTGCATGGACCTGCCCGCGCCGTCCCCCCGGCGGGTCCCCGCGGGCCGCGAGCTCATGCCGCACCAGGCTCGCCTGGTCACCGCGGCGGCCGAGGGCCACCGGACCTTCCTGCTCGCCGACGAGCCGGGGCTGGGCAAGACGGCCCAGGCGCTGCTCGCCGCGGAGGCCGCGAACGCCTATCCGCTGCTCGTCGTCGTCCCCAACGTCGTCAAGACGAACTGGGTCCGCGAGGCCGGGCTGTGGACGCCCCGCCGCACGGCCACCGCGATCCACGGCAACGGCGAGTCCCTCGACGGGTTCGCCGACATCGTCGTCGTCAACTACGAGGTGCTCGACCGGCACGTGGGCTGGATCGGCGACTTCGGCTTCCGCGGCATGGTCGTCGACGAGGCGCACTTCATCAAGAACAAGTCCTCGCAGCGCTCGCAGCACGTGCTGGAGGTCTCCGACCGCATCCGGGCCTTCACCGCGCGCCCCCTGATGATGGCGCTGACGGGCACCCCGCTGATCAACGACATCGAGGACTTCCTCGCCATCTGGCAGTTCCTCGGCTGGATCGACGGGACGGCGCCGCGCGCCGAGCTGATGGACGCCCTCGCCGAGACCGGCCTGACCCCGGCCGACCCCGGCTTCTACGCCGCCGCCCGCCAGGCGGTGGTCGACCGCGGCATCGTGCGCCGGCGCAAGGTCGACGTCGCCGCGGACATCCCGGCGCGGCGCATCGCCGACCTGCCCGTCGAGCTGGACGGCGCGGCGGGCCGCTCGATCCGTGCGGCCGAGCGCGACCTCGCGGCCCGGCTGGTCACCCGCTACTCCGACGCGCTCGCCGCCCGCCGGTCGGGCTCCGTCGTCGACGGCATCGACCACGACCTGGTGCGCCAGGTGGCCCGGTGGGAGCTGAAGGACGCGGCCGAGGCGAAGTCCGGCGACAACGTCTTCACGATGATGCGGCGCATCGGCCAGGCCAAGGCGGCCCTCGCCGCCGACTACGCCGCCCAGCTGGCCCGCAGCGCGGGGAAGGTCGTCTTCTTCGCCAAGCACGTCGACGTCATGGACGCCGCCGAGGAGACCTTCACCCGGCAGGGCGTGCGGTTCTCCTCGATCCGCGGCGACCAGACCTCCGCGGTGCGCCAGCGCAACATCGACGCCTTCGTGCAGGACCCGGGCGTCTCCGTCGCGGTCTGCTCGCTCACCGCGGCGGGCGTCGGGCTGAACCTGCAGGTCGCCTCGAACATCGTGCTCGCCGAGCTGTCCTGGACCGCCGCCGAGCAGACCCAGGCGATCGACCGCAGCCACCGCATCGGCCAGACGGAGCCGGTCACGGCCTGGCGGATCATCGCCGCGCAGACGATGGACGCCCGGATCGCGGAGCTGATCGACAGCAAGGCCGGGCTCGCCGCGCAGGCCCTCGACGGCTCCGACGAGGAGGTCGGCTCCTCGGCCGACGTGCAGCACGCGGCCCTGGTCGCGCTGCTCACCGACGCGCTCTCGGCGGACCCGGCGCGCGTCGGGGCGTGAGGGGCGGCCCGGAGCCTCCCACCGGCACACCGCCACCGGGCACGCGACGCCGTGCGCGGGTGAGCGTGGCGTCCGCGGTGCGGAACTCGTAGCCCTCCGCCCGGGACCGGTGGGCCGGCACGCCCCGCAGCCTCCGCGGTCCCTCACCGGTGCCCGACGAGGACCTGGCGGAGCTTCCCGCTGCGGGGGTCGCGCTCGGGGTGTCCCTCGGCCGGGGTCACCTCGACGGCCGCCAGCCCGTGCCGGGTGAGGTGCGCGTGCAGCCGGGCACTGGCATCGTCCCCGACCTGCGTCCGGTCGTGGCCGGGGAGGGTGTCCAGGCGCACCTCGACCGCCGTCGGCGTGGTCTGCACCAGCTGCACCGAGCGCACGCCGGGCACCGCCTCCACGAGCGTGACCAGCGGCAGCGGCGCCATCGCGACGTCGCGCCCGTCCGGGGCCGCGAAGTGCAGCACGTCGTTCGTGCGCCCGACGACGTCGATCGCGGGCAGCCTGCTGCCGCAGGGGCAGGGATCGGGCCGCAGGACCACCGCGTCGCCGAGGTCGTAGCGGATGACCGGCTGGACGCGGTTCGCGAGGACGGTCAGCAGCACCGTGGTCGACCGCTCGCCCGGGGCGACGGGCCGCAGGTCGGCGTCGACCGGTTCGAGGATCGCCCAGTCCGCGTGCACGTGCTTGCTCCCGTGGCCGCAGTCGTACGCGATCATGATCATCTCCGAGGCGCCGTAGCCGTCGGAGACCCGGGCGCCGAAGGCCGACTCGATCAGGCGGCGGGTGTCCGGGGTGAGCGTCTCGCCGCCGTTGTTGACCAGCGCCGGGTGGATGTCGAGCCGGCCCTCGCGCTGCTCGCGGGCGAGGACGGCGAGGACCGTGGCGTAGCCGCTGAGCATTGCGGGACGGAACGCGGTGAGCCCGGCCACCAGCTCCTCCACCGGGTCGAGGGCCGAGAACAGGCGCAGGCGCTTCGCGCGCGAGGGGCGCCGGTGGATCTGCCGCCGCAGGAGCGAGGCCCCGCCGTAGGGCCGGCCGGTCGCCCACACCGCGGCCGCGCGCCCGCCGCCGCGCAGGACGGCCACGACCGTGCGCGGCGCCAGCATCCCGGGGGCGACCCGGACCAGCGTCAGCGCCTCGAGCACGTCCAGGGCGGGCCGGTCCTGCAGGAACAGGGCCGGGATCCCGGTGGTGCCCGACGTGGTGAGGACGAGGTAGCGGCCCAGGTACTCCCGCCCGACGTGCTCCGGGTCCGCGGCGAACTCCGCCACCCCGCGGCGCGTGACCTCCGGGTCGGTGACCCAGTCGTCGAAGCGCGCCATCAGCTCCGCCTTGGTCACCACGGGCAGCCGCTCCAGCGGCACGGGGCCGGGGCCGAGCGACGCGTAGCGCTCCGCGTAGAAGCGGGAGTGCCGGCGGGCGTGGGCCACCAGGGCGTCGAGTCGGACCCGCCTGCGCTCGGCCAGGGCGCGCGGGTCGGCCCGGCCGGCGCGCCACACGTCGGCCGCGAGCCGCCACCGGCCGGTCACCGCGCACCCCGCGGCGGCAGGACCTCGCGGACCAGCAGCCGCTCGACGGCGTCGGCCTGCTCGAACGCGACGGCGTGCGCGGCGCCCTCGAACGTCACGAGCTCCTTGCGCGGGGCCTCCAGGCGGGCGAACCACTCCAGCGCGAGATCGCGCCGGGCGTCCATCTCCGCCGCCCCGTCGAGGACGAACACCGGCACGTCCAGCCGGGGCACGTCACGGCGCAGGTCGAGGTCCTGGATCTGCGGGTACACGACGGTGAACGTATCGATCAGCCCACGCAGCACGGCGGGTTTCGTGATCGGTGCGTACTCCTGGCCCAGCAGGCCGAACGGGTCCAGTCCGGACTCCCGGCCCCGGGCCAGGTAGCCCTCCGACGGCGTGTACGGCCCGTACAGGCGCCCGTAGGCCCCCATGACGGCGGCGTTCGCCCACGGCAGGTCCCGGTACGGCGGCTCCCCGATGTCCCGCAGCGTCTCGGCGAGGCCCGTGTCGCCGGTGCGGGCCGCGACGGCCTGCAGGTCCCGGTAGATGCGCCGGTCGGTCTCCCGGACGTCGACCATCTGGCCGCTGCCGATCCAGGCGTGGAACAGGTCCGGCCGCCGCTGCACGGCGAGGACGCCGAGGATCGTCCCCCACGACTCGCCCATCAGGACGATCTTGTCCTCGGCGAAGCGGTCCCGCAGCAGCTCGGCCAGCTCGATCGTGTCGTCGACGACCCGGTCGAGCGTGACCTCGTCGGCCGGGAGCAGCGCCCCGTAGGAGGATCCGTTGCCCCGCTGGTCGTAGGTGGCGAACACGACGTCGTCGGTCCACGGTTCGGCCAGGACCCGGGCCAGCGCCAGGTCGGACTGGCCGGGGGCCGAGCACCGGGGGTGTGCTCGCGGGCCACGCGAGCGCGACGGCCAGGGCGGCCACCAGGGTGCCGGCCACGGCCGCGCGCACCCGGTGGCGCGGCGCGCGGCCGGCCGCGCGCCGGGCCAGGTCCGCGCCGACCAGGGTCCCGAGCACCAGCGGCGGCACCAGCAGCAGCCCGTGCACCCCCCGCCCGGCCAGCAGCGCCAGCACGCCGTAGGCCGAGTCGAGGCGGATCCCGTCCACCGTGGGCAGGTCGAGGCCCCGGCGCCCCAGCTCCACCGCCGCCGCGTGCACCACCACCAGGGGCACCGCGACCCGGGCCGCGCCCGTCACGCGGCCCCCGGCGAGGCCGATCAGCAGGCCGGTCACCACGACCGCCAGCCCCTCGGGAGCGGTCGTCGGTCCCGGCGGGGCGAGCAGGACGGTGCCCAGCCCCGTCAGGGCCGCCGCCGCGAGGACGGCGGCGAGGGATCCCCTCCCGCGCGCGGCCCGCCGCCGCACCGGGGCGAGCGCCACCGGCCGGCCCGTCCCCTGCCGTTCCCGCGAGGTCGTCACCCGCGCCCTCCCTCCACGAGATCCCGGGGCGGTCATCGTCGGGCGCCGGTCCGCGCCGGGCGCAGAGGCGAACGCCCCGCCGTGCCGGGACGACCGGGCCCGCGCCGGGAGCCGACGTCACAGCCGAGCGCCGGGCGCTCGACTCGCACGCTCCGCCCGAAGCTCGTACCGTCGGTCTCGTCGCCCGTGACCCCGGCGGCACCACCCACGCGCTGCGTGTCCGTGTTGCCCCGGCGGTCTGGAGGCCGATCATCGTTCCGTCGACGACCACGATCCCGTGCCGACGTCCCGAGGGCCGGCGGTGACCGCGGCCCCCGTCGCACCCGAGGACCGGCCCGATCCCGGCCCCCGCGCGGCCCGGGCGGTGCCGGGTCGCGGACGCCGCGACGACTACGCGCACGCCGCGCCGGCGCTGGCCGCCTACGCCGCCCTGCCCCCGGGCGACCCCCGCCGGCGGGAGATGCGCGACCGCCTCGCGACCCTGTTCTGGCCGGTGGTCGTGCGCATCGCCCGCCGCTACCGGGGCCGCGGCGAGCCGCTGGCCGACCTCGAACAGGTCGGCGCGGTCGGCCTGCTGGGGGCGCTGGACCGCTTCCGGCCCGACCACGGCACGGACTTCCTGGCCTTCGCCGTGCCCACGATCACCGGGGAGATCCGCAGGCACTTCCGGGACAGCACCTGGTCGATGCACGTGCCGCGCCGGCTCAAGGACCTGCAGACCCCGATCCGCGAGGCGGTCGCGGAGCTGACCACCACCACGCACCGGGCGCCGCGCCCGAGCGAGATCGCCGCCCACCTCGGCACGAGCGTGGAGGAAGTCGTGGAGGCGCTGGCCGCCCAGCACGCCTACACGCCGTCCTCGCTCGACGCACCCGCCGGGGACGGCGGCACCGGCCACGTCGACCTGCTCGGCGAGGTCGACGCCGCGCTCGCCACCGCCGGTTACCGCCACGAGCTCCGCCGCGCCCTCGCCGACCTGCCCGAGCGGGAACGCACCATCGTGGCGCTGCGCTTCTTCGGCGACCTGACCCAGACCCAGATCGCGGCGGAGGTGGGGCTGTCCCAGATGCACGTCTCGCGGCTGCTGAGCCGGACCCTCGCCGTCCTGCGGGAGCGGATCGACGCCACCTGAGCGTCCCGTGCCGTGGTGCGGGCCACACGGGCTGGACCGTGCCGCGACGGCACGGCGTTCCCTGGGGACCGACGGACCGCAGACCCGGAGGGACGGCATGCCGACGCACACGCTGATCGCCGAGGACGTCGCGCTGCTGCTCCTCCACGACGGGCCCGGCGCGCCCGTGGCCACCACGACCCTGCTCCACGTCCTCGGCGGCGCCGTCCTGGTCGAGCTGGGCCTGCGCGGCCGGATCGGCGTCGACGGGGCGGTCACCGGGCCGGGCCGGCCGGTGGCCGTCGCCACGGGCGCCGGCCCGTTGCCGGACCCGCTCCTGGCCCGCGCCCACGCCGCCGCCACGCGACGCCCCCGCCCGCTGGGTGCGCTGCTCCCGGAGACCGGCGCGGACCTCTGGCGGCCGATCACCGGCCGCCTCGTCGACCGCGGGTGGATCCGCCGCGAGCGCAGGGGCCCGCTCGGCCTGTACCCGCTGACCGGTCCGCCCGCCGCGGACCCGCACCACGAGGCGGCGCTGCGCCGGCGCCTCGGGGCCGTGCTGGAGCAGGGCGACCGTCCCGACGCGCACACCGCGGCGGTGATCGCGCTGCTCTCCGCGAGCGGCGCCCTCCCGGGCCGCCACCTCTCCCCCGCGCGGGCGGCCGAGGTCGCCGCGCGCGCCGCGGCGCTCGAACCGGGCGACCGGCCCACCACCGCGGCGGTCACGGCGGCGGTCCGCGCGACGACCGCGGGT
>JAPLAT010000645.1 GCA_026393175.1 Pseudonocardiales bacterium | reverse complement strand
GGACGCGGGCGAGGGACGTGAGGAGCGCGGCGGCCGCCGCCGCCAGAGCCGCCGCAGCCGCGGTGGCGACCAGGCCGAGCAGGCCCCGGCCGCCGCCGAGACCGCGGCGCCGGACACCACCCCCGCGGCCGCCCGCAACGGGCAGGCCGACGGGCCCGCCGAGAGCACCGACGGCGACGACCGCGGCGGCCGCAGCCGTGGCCGCGGCGGCGACCGTCAGGACAACCGGGGCGGCGACCGGAACGACACCCGCAACGACCGGGGCGACCGGGCCGCGGCCGCGGACCGCGGCACCGACCGCGGCCGGCCCGACGACGACGGGGACGACGACGGTGAGGGCCGCGGCCGCCGCGGCCGGCGCTTCCGGGACCGCCGCCGGGGCCGCGACCGCAACGACCGCGGCGGCAACGGCCAGGGCGGCGGCCAGGGCGCCGTCGACACCGAGGTGCGCGAGGGCGACGTCCTGCTGCCGGTCGCCGGCATCATCGACGTGCTGGACAACTACGCGTTCGTCCGCACCACCGGCTACCTGTCCGGGCCCACCGACTGCTACGTCTCCCTCTCGCAGGTGCGCAAGTACGGCCTGCGCCGCGGCGACGCCATCACCGGCGCCGTCCGCGAGGTCCGCGAGGGCGAGCAGACCCGGCAGAAGTTCAACCCGCTCGTGCGCGTCGACACCATCAACGGGATGGACCCCGAGGCCGCGCGCAACCGGCCGGAGTTCACCAAGCTCACGCCGCTCTACCCCAACGAGCGCCTGCGCCTGGAGACCGAGCCGTCCAAGCTCACCACCCGTGTCATCGACCTGGTCATGCCGATCGGCAAGGGCCAGCGCGCGCTGATCGTGTCGCCGCCCAAGGCGGGCAAGACCACGATCATGCAGAACATCGCGAACGCGATCACCACGAACAACCCGGAGTGCCACCTCATGGTCGTCCTCGTGGACGAGCGGCCCGAGGAGGTCACCGACATGCAGCGGTCGGTGAAGGGCGAGGTCATCGCGTCGACGTTCGACCGGCCGCCGACGGACCACACCACGATCGCGGAGCTGTCCATCGAGCGGGCCAAGCGCCTGGTCGAGCTGGGCCACGACGTGGTCGTGCTGCTGGACAACATCACGCGGCTGGGCCGGGCCTACAACCTGGCCGCGCCCGCGTCGGGCCGGATCCTCTCCGGCGGTGTCGACTCCACGGCGCTCTACCCGCCCAAGCGCTTCCTGGGCGCCGCGCGCAACATCGAGGACGGCGGCTCGCTGACGATCCTCGCCACCGCGCTGGTGGAGACCGGGTCCACGATGGACACGGTGATCTTCGAGGAGTTCAAGGGCACCGGCAACGCCGAGCTGAAGCTCGACCGCCGCATCGCCGACAAGCGGGTCTTCCCCGCGATCGACGTGGGCGACTCGGGCACCCGCAAGGAGGAGCTGCTCATGTCCCCCGACGAGTACGGGGTCATGGTCAAGCTGCGCCGCCTGCTCTCGGCGCTGGACGACCAGCAGGCCATCGACCTGCTGCTCACCCAGCTCCGCAAGACCCGCACGAACATCGAGTTCCTCATGCAGGTCGCCAAGGGCATGCCCGTCGGCGGCGAGAACGACTGACCTCGGGGGAATCCGGCGCCGGGGCGGATGGTTGAATGGACCGTCACGCTCCGGTGCTGGTTCACCTCACCCGAGGACCCAGCGCCACATCGAGAGGAACCACCGTGCGTTCTGGAATCCACCCCGAGTACGTCGAGACCCAGGTCGTCTGCAGCTGCGGCAACAGCTTCACCACCCGCAGCACCAAGACCAGCGGCAAGATCGTCGCCGAGACCTGCTCCGCCTGCCACCCGTTCTACACCGGCAAGCAGCGGATCCTCGACTCCGGCGGCCGCGTCGCGCGCTTCGAGGCGCGCTACGGCAAGCGCCCCGGCAAGTAGCTCCGTCGACGGCGCCCACCCCATCGGGGGTGGGCGCCGTCCGCATGTCCAGCGTGTTTCGGAGGAGGTCCCCATGCCGGCACCGGCGATCGAGGCGCTGCTCGCCGAGCACGCCGAGCTGGAGCTGCGCCTCGCCGACCCCGGCATCCACGCCGACGCGGCCGCGGCCCGCAAGCTGGGCCGCCGCTACGCCGAGCTCGGCCCGGTGGTCGCCGCGGCGCGCGAGCTCGACACCGCCCGCGACGACCTGGCCGCGGCCCGCGAGCTGGCCGCCGACGACCCGTCCTTCGCCGCCGAGGCCGACGCCATCGCCGCGCGGATCCCGGCCCTGGAGACCCGGCTCGCCGAGCTGCTCGTGCCCCGCGACCCGCACGACGGCGACGACGTCGTCATGGAGGTCAAGTCGGGGGAGGGCGGCGAGGAGTCCGCGCTGTTCGCCGGCGACCTCGTGCGCATGTACACCCGCTACGCCGAGCGGCGCGGCTGGAAGGTCGAGGTGCTCGACGCCGTCGCGTCCGACCTGGGCGGGGTCAAGGACACCACGCTCGTCGTCCGCGGGTCGGCCACCGACGGCGTGTGGGGGTCGCTGAAGTTCGAGGGCGGCGTGCACCGCGTGCAGCGGGTGCCGGTCACCGAGTCGCAGGGCCGCATCCACACCTCCGCCGCGGGCGTGCTCGTCTACCCCGACGTGGGCGAGGACGCCGCGGTCGAGATCGACGAGAAGGACCTGCGCGTGGACGTGTTCCGGTCCTCCGGGCACGGCGGCCAGAGCGTCAACACCACCGACTCGGCCGTGCGGATCACCCACCTGCCCACCGGGCTCGTCGTGAGCTGTCAGAACGAGCGCTCCCAGCTGCAGAACCGGGCGCGGGCGATGGAGGTGCTGCGCTCCCGGCTGCAGGCGCTGCACGAGGCCGAGCAGGCCGCCGCCGCCTCGGAGGAGCGCCGCTCGCAGGTGCGCACGGTCGACCGCTCCGAGCGGATCCGCACCTACAACTTCCCGGAGAACCGGATCTCCGACCACCGGATCGGCTACAAGGCCTACAACCTGTCCACGGTCCTGGACGGCGACCTCACCGGCGTGCTGGACGCCCTCGCCGCCGCGGACCGGGCGGAGCAGCTGAGCTCATGACGCGCGCCCCGGGTTGCAGGAAGGCCACCTTCATGCAGGCTGCTTGCGTGAAGGTGGCCTTCCTGCAACGGGGCGGCGGGGGGCCCGCGTGAACCGGGTGCCGTTGCGGCTGGCCATCGCCGAGGCCGAGCGGATGCTGGCCGACGCCGGCGTCGCCTCCCCGCGGTTCGACGCCGAGACCCTCGCCGCGCAGGTCGTGGGCGTGGAACGGGGCCGGCTGATGATGCACCCGCTCGTCGACCCCCCGGTCGTGGAGGAGCTGCGCCGCCTCGTCGCCCGCCGCGCCACCCGGGAGCCGCTGCAGCACATCCTCGGCACGGCCGTCCTCGGGCCGGTGACCGTCGCCGTCGGGCCGGGGGTCTTCACGCCGCGCCCGGAGACCGAGCTGCTGCTGGAGTGGGGCCTGCGGGTGCTGCGCGACGTCCGGGCCCCCGTGGTCGTCGACCTGTGCACCGGCAGCGCCGCCCTCGCCCTGGCCGTGGCGGTGTCCCGCCCGGACGCCGTCGTCCACGCGGTGGAGGCCGACCCCACGGCGCTCACCTGGGCCCGCCGCAACATCGACGCGCACGGCGGCGTGGTCGCCCTGCACTCCGCGGACGTGCGCTGGAACGACCTGCTCGTCGAGCTCGAGGCGCGGGTCGACCTCGTGCTGTGCAACCCGCCCTACGTCCCCGACGGCACGCCCCTGCCGCCCGAGGTCGCGTCGTTCGACCCGCCCGGCGCGGTGTTCGGCGGGCCGGACGGCATGGAGATCATCCGCGCGGTCGTCTCCGCGTCGGCGGGGCTGCTGCGTCACGGCGGGCACCTCGCGATCGAGCACGACGACACCCACGGCGAGACCGTGCCGGCCCTGCTGCGCCGCCGCCGGGTGCTCAGCGACGTGCAGGAGCACCACGACCTCGCCGGGCGCCCCCGGTTCGCGACGGCCCGCCGGGTCCCCGCGACCCCCTGACCGGCCGCCGCCCGCCACGAACGGCACTGTCGTCCACCCGCGGTGGACGGGAGTGCCGTTCGTGGCGTGGGGGAGGCCTCGTAGGCTCTGCCCGTGCCTCAGACGTTCGACTGCGCCGACCCCGACGCCCGCACCGAGGGACTGGCCGCCGCCGCCCGGGCGGTGCGCGCGGGCCGACTGGTCGTCCTGCCCACCGACACCGTCTACGGCCTGGGCTGCGACGCGTTCAGCGCCCCGGCCGTGCGGTCCCTGCTCCGGGCGAAGAAGCGTGGCCCGGACATGCCCGTGCCGGTGCTCGTCGGCTCCTGGACCACCATCGACGGCCTGGTCCTCGGCGTGCCCACGGCCGCCCGCGAGCTGATCGAGGCGTTCTGGCCCGGCGGCCTGTCGCTGGTGCTGCCGCACGCGCCGTCGCTCGCCTGGGACCTCGGGGCGACGAAGGGCACCGTCATGCTGCGGATGCCGCTGCACCCCGTGGCCCTGGAGCTCCTGCGCGACGTCGGTCCGATGGCCGTGTCCAGCGCGAACATCTCCGGCTCGCCGCCGCCCGCCACGGTCGCCGGGGCCGTGGCGCAGCTCGGCGCCGCGGTGGACGTCTACCTCGACGGCGGCGACTCCGGCGAGCCGGTCGCCTCCACGATCGTCGACCTCACCGGCGACGACCCGCTGGTGCTGCGCGAGGGCGCCGTCTCGTCGGCGCAGGTCGCCGAGGTGCTCGGGCGCGAGGTCCTGACGGCCTGATCACGCGGGCAGGCCGAGCGCGTCGGCCAGCCCGTCGACGGCCCGGTCGAAGAAGGCCGGGTGGTCGTCGACCACGTTGTGGGTGTGCCCGAACAGCTCGAAGCCGATCATCCCGAACAGGGCCGTCCAGGCGAAGATCGCCGTCCGGGCCGAGCGGGAGCCGGCGGGCAGGCCCATCCGCTCGGTGATGCCCGGGTGCAGGACGGGCTCCTCGTCCCCGGCCGCGTCGACCGCGCCCGTCGCCACCCCCCGCGCCACCACCCGGCAGAGCACCTCGCCGACCCGTGCCGCCGGGCCCACCGTGGTCGCGGGGGCCGCGTAGCCGGGCACCGGCGAGCCGTAGACCAGCGCGTACTCGTGCGGGTGCGCGAGCGCCCAGTCCCGGGCCGCCCGGCACGTCGCGCGGAAGCGGCCGCGCAGGTCGTCGGGCGGGCACGCCGCGTCCGCGCGCTCGGCGGCCTCCCCGAGCGCGTCGTAGGCGTCGACGATCAGTGCGGTGAGCAGGTCGTCGCGGCTGGGGAAGTAGCGGTAGACCGCCGACGACGCCATGCCGAGCTCGCGGGCGACGGCGCGCAGCGACAGGGCCGCGGCGCCGTCGGAGGCGAGGTGGCGGCGGGCGACGTCGGCGATCTCGCGGGTCAGCTCGGCGCGGACGCGGGCGCGGGCTCCGGGGGGCACCGGAGCACCGTACCAAAGAGAGAGCAGTGCTCTTGACGACGGACGCCTCGACGTGTTCACTGATCCCGAACGAGAGCACTGCTCACACTTTCTCGGGAGACCTCATGGCCCTGCACGTGATCACCGGCGCCGGCACGATCGGGAGCGCGCTCGCCCTGCGCCTCGCGGCCGACGGCCACACCGTCCGGATCGTCAGCCGCGGCGGGGGCGGCCCGGAGCACGGGTCGGTCGAGCGGGTCGCCGCCGACGCCGCCGACGCCGACCGGCTCGCGGCCCTGGCCCACGGCGCGGCCGTGCTGCACAACTGCATGAACCCGCCCTACCACCGCTGGGCCACCGACTGGCCGCCGCTGTCCGACGCGCTGCTCGCCGCGGCCGAGCGCTCCGGGGCCGTGCTCGTCACGACCGCGAACCTCTACGGCTACGGCCCCGTCGACGCCCCGATGACCGAGGACACCCCGCTGCGAGCGGCCGAGGGCACGAAGGGCGCGGTCCGCAACCGCATGTGGCGCGACGCGCTGGCGGCCCACGAGGCGGGTCGGGTCCGGGTGACCGAGGCGCGGGCGTCGGACTACTACGGTCCCGGCCTGCGGACCACCAGCCACCTGGGTGAGTACGTCGTGCCCCGGCTGCTGGCCGGGCGCCGCGGCCTGGTCATGCAGGGCGACCTCGACGCGCCGCACTCGTTCACCCACGTCGACGACGTCGTCGCGACGATGGTGACGCTCGCCGCCGACGAGCGGGCCTGGGGCCGGGCCTGGCACGTCCCGACCGCGCCCCCGGTGACGCTGCGCGAGATGGCCTCCCGGATCGCCCGGGTCGCGGGCGTGCCCGACCGAGGGCTGATCGTCCTGCCGCACGCCGCCCTGCGCGCCGGCGGACTGGTGCTGCCGTGGATGCGCGAGATGCTCGAGGTGCGGTACCAGTTCACCGCGCCCTTCGTGCTCGACTCCTCCCGCACGCAGCAGACCTTCGGGCTCGCCCCGGCGCCGCTGGACCAGGGGCTGGCCGCCACCGTCGCCTGGTGGCGGGACCAGGCCCGGGCCGCGGCCTGAGGCGGGACGGGCCGGGGTGTCCGGGGGCGGGCCCGGGTGGGAGGGGCGTCACCGTTCCCGCGGCGAGGAGGTGCAGGTGGGGCGCGTACGGTGGAGCACCGTGACGACACCGTTCTGGGGCCCCGACTTCGACGCACTGTCCGACCAGGACCCGGAGATCGCCGGAGTGGTCCTCGACGAGCTGGAGCGCCTGCGCGGCGGGCTCCAGCTCATCGCGAGCGAGAACCTCACCAGCCCCGCGGTGCTGGCGGCGCTGGGGTCGACGCTGTCGAACAAGTACGCCGAGGGCTACCCGGGCCGCCGGTACTACGGCGGCTGCGAGGTCGTCGACCGGGCCGAGGAGATCGGCAACGCGCGCGCGAAGGAGCTCTTCGGCGCCGAGCACGCGAACCTGCAGCCGCACTCGGGCGCGTCGGCGAACTTCGCGGTCTACGGGGCGTTCACGCAGCCCGGCGACACGGTGCTCGCGATGGACCTCAAGCAGGGCGGGCACCTCACCCACGGGTCGAAGGTCAGCTTCTCCGGCAAGTGGTTCCACAACGTCAGCTACTCGGTCCGCCAGGACACCGAGCTGATCGACTACGACCAGGTCCGCGACCTGGCCCGCGAGCACCGCCCCAAGATGATCATCGCCGGGGCCACGGCCTACCCGCGGCTCATCGACTTCGCCGCGTTCCGCGAGATCTGCGACGAGGTCGGCGCGATCATGTGGGTCGACGCGGCGCACTTCATCGGGCTGGTGGCCGGCCAGGCGATCCCGTCGCCCGTCCCGTACGACGACGTGGTCTGCGCTTCCACGCACAAGGTCCTGCGCGGCCCGCGCGGCGGCATGATCCTGTCGAAGGCCGAGCACGCGAAGGCGCTGGACAAGGCCGTCTTCCCGTTCTCCCAGGGCGGCCCGCTGATGCACGCCGTCGCGGCCAAGGCCGTGGCCATGAAGGAGGCGGCGCAGCCGGCCTACCAGGCCTACGCCCGCCAGGTCGTCGCCAACGCCCAGGCGCTGTCGAAGAGCCTGGAGGCCGAGGGGATGCGCGCCACGTCCGGCGGTACCGACACCCACCTCGCGCTGATCGACCTGCGGCCGATCGGCGTCACCGGCGACGAGGCGGAGACCCGCTGCGACGCCGCGCGGATCACGCTGAACAAGAACGCGATCCCCTACGACCCGGCGCCGCCGCTCAAGCCCTCCGGCATCCGGGTCGGCTCGCCCAGCCTCACCACGCAGGGGATGACCGAGGCCGACATGGCCGAGGTCGGCGCCCTGCTCGGCCGCGCCGTCAAGGCCGAGCACGGCACCACCGCCGGTGACGCCGAGCTGGCCGCCGTCGCCGAGGCCGTGGGCGCCCTGGTCGCGCGCGCCCCCGCCTACCCGCGCCCCTGACCGACGTGCCCGCGCTCGCCCAGAGCGGCCTACTCACCGTCGACGTGCTCCCGCTGCGGGAGTACGTCTACGCGGGCGCGACGGCGGCGGCGGTCACGTTCCTGCTGGTCGGCCCGGTGCGCGTGCTGGCCCTGCAGTTCGGCGCGGTGGCCTGGCCGCGCGGGCGCGACGTGCACGTCACGCCCACCGCGCGCTGGGGCGGGCTCGCGATGCTGGCGGGGGTGCTGGCCGGCATCGGCATGGCCTTCCAGCTGCCGGCCATGCGGCTGGCGTTCGACTACGGCAGCGAGATGCTCGGCGTGGCCGCCGCGGCGGTGCTGCTGGTGGCGGTCGGCGCGCTCGACGACCGCTACGAGCTCGACGCGTTCACCAAGCTCGCCGGGCAGGTCACCGCGGCGGGCGTGCTCGCGCTGTCCGGCGTGCAGTGGACGGTGCTCTACCTGCCCTTCGGCGGCGGGGAGTTCCTGCTGCTGAGCCGGGAGCAGGGCGTGCTGGTCACGGTGCTGCTCACCGTCGCGCTGGTGAACGCGATGAACTTCGTCGACGGGCTCGACGGGCTCGCGTCCGGCGTGGGGCTCATCGCCGCGGGCGCGACGGCGATGTTCACCGTCGGGCTGGTGCTGCGCGGCGGGCAGTCCCCGGACTTCTTCACCCCGGGGCTGGTCGCGTTCGTCCTGGCCGGGGCGTGCGCGGGGTTCCTGCCGCACAACTTCAACCCCGCCCGGATCTTCATGGGCGACTCCGGGTCGATGCTCATCGGCCTGATGCTGGCCGCCGCCACGACGATGGCCTCGGGCCGGCTCAACCTGCTGACCACCGACTCCACCGACTTCATCGGCCTGTTCGCGCCGGTGATCGTCATGGCGGCGGTGGCGCTGGTGCCGCTCGCGGACCTCGTGATGGCCGTCGTGCGGCGCACCCGGGCCGGGCGCAGCCCGTTCGCACCGGACAAGATGCACCTGCACCACCGGCTGCTGGAGATCGGCCACAGCCAGCGCCGCGCGGTGCTCCTGATCTACCTGTGGGCGGGCGTGCTCGCGTTCGGCGCCGTGGCGCTGGCGCTGATCGACGACCCGTTCGTCGTGCTGTGGGCGATGGGCGTCGGCATCGTGGTGGCCGTGCTCGCGTCGTCCGTCCCGAGAGCGAGGACCCCATGACCCCGTCGGCCCGCCCGTCGCCGCCGCCCTCGGGGCAGGAGCGGACGCTGCTCGCGCTGGCCGCCGCCATGCGCCGTGGCGTGCTGCTGTCCACGGCCGCCGTCGGCGTGCCGGCGGTCGTCGTCGCCGCGGTGGTGACGGGCCCGGCCGGGGCGCTCAGTGCACTCGCCGGCGTGCTGCTCGCGCTCGCCGGGTCGCTGTTCACCCTGTGGCTCATGCGGCGCACCGCCGACCGCGAGCCGCGGGCTGTGATGATCGCCTCACTGGGGGGCTTCATCCAGAAGATGATCTTCCTGCTGGTCGGCCTCTTCGCGCTCGGGACGGTGCCCGGGGTGCAGCGGATGGCGCTCGCGCTCGCGGTGCTCGCGGTGCTCATCGCGACGACCGCCGCGGAGGGCTGGGCGGGGTACCGGCTGCGGACGCTGATCGTCGACGAGCCGACCATGCCCGCTACCAGCGGCTCGACGACCGGTTTGTCGGACTCGACGACGGGTCGGCCGGCCGCGCCGGGCGGTCGGGGCGACACCGGGCCGCTCGCGCCCGACCGCGGCGCGTGATCGTCCCGCGGAGGTGAAGGGCCTGGTTACGTGCGAGGTAGGGCCGTCGGGGGCGCCGTGACCGGCTGATAATGTGCGCAACGTGAGCGAAACGCGGTGAACGCACCGCCGGGTCGCGGTACACAGCAGGTCATGGCGATCTCCCGCTCCTCCGCGCAGGGGCCGGGAGCACCGGAAGGATCCCCATTGGGCGAGTTCGTACTGGCGGCCGAGGAGTTCACGCCACCGGGCGTCGGCACCTTCGTCTACCCGCCGATCTTCGGTGAGGTCACGAAGCCGATCGTGCAGGCGGTGCTCGCTGCCGTCCTCCTCATCGTGTTCTTCCTGATGGCCACGCGCCGGCTGGCGATGGTGCCGGGCCGTGGCCAGTTCGCGGTCGAGTACCTCTACACCATGGCGCGCAACACCATGGCGCGGGACCAGATCGGCGGCAACGACTTCAAGCCGTTCATCCCGCTGGTGCTCGGCCTGTTCAGCTTCGTCCTGGTGAACAACCTGTTCGGGATCATCCCGTTCTTCCAGTTCCCGACGATGTCGCGCATCGGCTTCCCGATCGCGCTGGCGCTGTTCGTCTACGTGACCTACCACTACGCCGGCTTCCGGAAGCACGGTTTGGCGGGCTACCTCAAGCACGCGACGCTCCCGCCCGGCGTGCCGATCTTCATCGCCCCGCTGATCGTGGTCATCGAGGTCTTCCAGAAGTTCATCATGCAGCCGCTGTCGCTGGCGCTGCGAGTCTTCGCCGCGATGTTCGCGGGCCACCTCATCCTGGTGCTGGCCGTCGTCGGCGGGGAGTTCCTGCTCTTCTCGGGCAGCTTCCTCGTGGTGGCGTCCCCGATCGCGTTCCTGTTCGCGATCGCCTTCACCTTCCTCGAGGTGCTGGTGATGATCATCCAGGCCTACGTCTTCGCCCTGCTCGCCGGTGTCTACATCGGCGCCGCGGTCTCCACCGAACACTGATCCTCCGGCCACGCAGGCCGGGCCGGTCTCGACCGAACGATCCGCTCCCCGGGCGGATTCACTGGAAGGAAGTCAGAACGTGAACACCGACATCGTCCTCGCCCAGGCCGCCGAGGCCGTCAACCTCAACCCGGGTCTCGCCGCCATCGGCTACGGCACCAGCGCGATCGGCGCGGCCATCGGCGTGGGCATGATCTGGGCCGCCGTCATCAACGGCACCGCCCGTCAGCCCGAGGCCCGCGGCACCCTGATGGGTATCGCGTGGACCACGTTCGTCCTGGTCGAGCTGCTCGCCCTGATCGGTCTGGTCGTCTTCTTCATCGCGTTCGGCGCCTGACCCCCAGACCCACAGCGGCTCCGTGCTCCACGGGGCACGATTCCTGATGGAAGGAAAGACGGTGGACATCTCGATCCTCGCCGCCGAGGAGCCGCTCCCGGTTCTCCCGCTGCCCGGTGAGCTGATCGTCGGCATCATCGCCTTCGCGATCCTGCTCTTCGTGCTGAACAAGTACGCGGTCCCGCGGTTCGAGGCGCTCTACCAGGAGCGCACGGACGCGATCGAGGGCGGCCTCAAGCGCGCCCAGGAGGCGCAGGAGCAGGCCGACCGGATCAAGGCCGAGTACGAGGAGCAGCTGGCCGGCCTGCGGGCCGAGGCGGCGCGCATCCGCGACGACGCCCGTGCCGAGGGCCAGCAGATCAAGGCCGAGCTGCGCGCCCAGGCCGAGGAGGAGGCCGCGCGGATCAAGCAGCGCGGCGAGGAGCAGATCGCCGCGGCGCGCGAGTCGGCCGAGCGGGCCCTCCGGGCCGAGATCGGCGGCCTGTCCGTGCAGCTGGCCGCCCGGCTGCTCGGCTCCGAGCTGTCCGACACCGCCGCCCGCCGCAGCACGGTCGACTCCTTCCTGGCCGAGCTCGACGGCATGGCGCCGCGGGAGACGGCCAGCGAGACCTCCGGGGCGAGCTGATGGCCACGGTGCTGCAGGCGTCGAGCCGGGAGTCGCTGGCCGCGGCCCACGCCCGGCTGGACACCCTCGTCGACTCCGCGTCGGCGGCGGACCTGCAGAAGCTCGGCGACGACCTGTTCGCGATCACGCGGCTCGTCGCCACCCAGGTGTCGCTGCGGCGGCACCTGGCCGACCCGGCGGTGCCGACGGAGGCCCGCGCGGGCCTGCTCCGCAGCATCCTGGACGGCAAGGTCGGTGAGCAGGCCCTCGAGGTCGCCACCGGTCTGGTGTCCTCACGCTGGTCGTCCTCCCTCGACCTGGTCGAGGCGCTGGAGAGCAGCGCGCGGCGCGCCACCCTCGGCGTGGCCGAGAAGGAGCGCACGCTCGACGACGTCGAGGACGAGCTGTTCCGCTTCGGCCGCATCCTCGACCGCGAGCCGCGGCTGACGGCCCTGCTGGCCGACACCACCCAGCCCGAGCAGGGCCGCATCGCCCTGCTCGACGCGGTGCTCGGCGACCGCGTCGGCACCGTCACCGCGACGCTGCTGCGCCAGACCGTCCGCCTCCCGCGCGGGCGGCACCTCGACGTCGCCGCGGAGCAGCTGGCCGAGCTGGCCGCCGCCCGCCGGCAGCGCTACGTCGCGCGGATCCGCACCGCGGTGGCGCTGACGCCGGAGCAGGAGGAGCGGCTCGCCGCCTCCCTGACCCGCCTCTACGGCCGCCCGATGTCCCTGCAGGTCGAGCTGGACGAGTCGCTGCTGGGCGGCCTCGTCGTCGAGGTCGGCGGTGAGGTCATCGACGGCTCCGTCGCGGGCCGCCTGGCCGCCGCGCAGCGTTCCCTCCCGAGCTGAGACTTTCAACAGAAGGAAAGACGACACCCATGACAGAGCTGACGATCTCCCCGGAGGAGATCCGGAACGCGATCTCCAGCTACGTCTCGTCGCTGGAGACCGGGACGACCCGCGACGAGGTGGGTCACGTCACCGACACCGGCGACGGCATCGCCCACGTCGAGGGCCTGCCCTCGGCGATGACCAACGAGCTCCTGGAGTTCGAGGGGGGCGTGCGGGGTGTCGCGCTGAACCTGGACCAGCGCGAGATCGGCGCGGTCATCCTCGGCGAGTACGGCGGCATCGAGGAGGGGCAGGCGGTGCGGCGCACCGGCGAGATCCTCTCCGTGCCCGTCGGCGACGGCTTCCTCGGCCGGGTCATCGACCCGCTGGGCACCCCGATCGACGGCCTGGGCGACATCGAGGCCGAGTCCCGCCGCGTCCTGGAGCTGCAGGCCGCCTCCGTGATGGACCGCCAGTCGGTCTCCGAGCCGCTGCAGACCGGCATCAAGGCCATCGACGCGATGACCCCGATCGGCCGGGGCCAGCGCCAGCTCGTCATCGGCGACCGCAAGACCGGCAAGACCGCGGTCTGCGTCGACACGATCATCAACCAGAAGGCCAACTGGGCCTCCGGCGACCCGAAGAAGCAGGTCCGCTGCATCTACGTCGCCATCGGCCAGAAGGGCTCCACGATCGCCGGTGTCCGGCAGTCGCTGGAGGACGCGGGCGCGCTGGAGTACACGACGATCGTCGCCGCCCCGGCGTCCGACCCGGCCGGCTTCAAGTGGCTCGCCCCCTACACCGGCTCGGCCATCGGCCAGCACTGGATGTACCAGGGCAACCACGTCCTCATCGTCTTCGACGACCTGTCCAAGCAGGCCGAGGCCTA
>JAPLAT010000269.1 GCA_026393175.1 Pseudonocardiales bacterium | reverse complement strand
CGAGCGGATCGTCGAGCGGATGTACGACGAGACCGAGGAGAACCGGTTCCTGGAGGTCACCTACGCCAACGGTGACAAGGAGACCCTGTACTTCAAGGACTTCAACTCCGGCGCCATGATCCAGAACATCGTCGACCGGTCGAAGAAGTCGGCGATCAAGTCGGTGCTCGAGTCGGGCCAGCCGGGCCTGCGCGTGCAGCACCTGCTCGACGCCATCGTCGACGAGTTCGCCGAGAACGAGGACCTGCCCAACACCACAAACCCGGACGACTGGGCGCGGATCTCGGGCAAGAAGGGCGAGCGGATCGTCTACATCCGCACGCTCGTCACCGGCAAGAACGACGCGACGGGCCGCGCGATCGACACGGCCTCGAACACGGGCCAGTACCTCTAGGCCACCCGTTGCAGGAAGGCCACCTTCACGCAAGCTCGTTGCGTGAAGGTGGCCTTCCTGCCATGCGGGGGCCGGTCAGCGGACGGCGTGGGCGGCGAACCAGGCCACCCAGCGGCGCTGGCCCGGGGTCTCGACCGCGCGCCGGTGGTGGTGCCGGCGGGTCCAGGCCACCGCGTCGGCGGCCGGGTGCCCGGCGAGCACGGCCATGCAGGCCAGCACGGTGCCGGTGCGGCCGACCCCGCCGCCGCAGGTCACCTCCACCCGCACGCCGTCGCGGGCCATGGCGTACGCGCGCACCACGGCCGCGGCGGCGGCCCCGGGGTCGCGGGGGGTGCGGAAGTCCGGCCAGTCGACGTGCTCGACCGGCCAGGTGGGGTCGGTCCCCGGGCGGCCCAGCCACAGGCCGAACTCGGGCTCCGGCCCCGGGGGCGGCAGCCGGCGGCGGCCCCGCCCGCGCACGGGCGTGCCGTCGGGGAGCACGAGCGAGCCGGTGAGCACGGCGGTCACGGGCGCTATGGTGCCCCACCGTGCCCGATCCCGACCCGGCCGCGACGGCCTGCCCCTGCGGCCTGCCCGCCGCCTACGACGCGTGCTGCGGCCGCTTCCACCGCGGCGAGGCGACCGCCCCCACGGCCGAGGCGCTGATGCGGTCGCGGTACAGCGCGTACGCCGTGGGCGACGCCGCCTACCTGCGCGAGACGTGGGACCCCGTGACCCGGCCCCGCCGCCTCGGCATGGACGCCGGCGTGCGCTGGACGGGGCTGGAGGTGCTCGGCCGCACGGGCGGGGAACTGCTCGCCGCGGAGGGCACCGTCGCCTTCCGCGCCCACCACACCGGGGGAGTGGTGACCGAGGACAGCCGCTTCCGCCGGGCCGGGGGCCGCTGGCTCTACGTCGGTCCGGTCTGAGCCGTCCCGGCGCCGGCGTGTCCGATCCGTTCACGACCGGGGCCCGCGGCGGCCGCTAGCGTCGCGCCCATGGAGATCACGGCTGAGCTGGACGCCATCGGGATCGTGGTGACCGACCTGCGGGCGACCCTGGACTTCTACCGGCTGGTGGGCCTGCCCGTCCCGGACGGGGCCGAGGACGCGCCGCACGTGGAGGTGCCCCTGGCCGGCGGGATGCGGCTGATGTTCGACCCGGAGTCGACGGTCCGCTCGTTCGACCCCACGTTCACCCCGCCCCCGCCGGGCGGCGGCCGGGTCGGGCTGGCCGTCCGGCTGTCCGGCCCGGCGGCCGTCGACGCGCTGTACGAGCGGATCACCGCCGCCGGTCACCACGGCGAGCTCGCGCCGTTCGACGCCCCGTGGGGGCAGCGCTACGCCACCGTCCTGGACCCCGACGGCACCGGCGTCGACCTCTACGCGCCGCTGCCCGGCTGACCGCGCACCGCGAACAGCTCCGCGGGGGAGCGCCCGGCGAGCTCGCGGACCTCGCGGCTGAGGTGCGGCTGGTCGGCGTAGCCCGCACGCGCCGCGACCTCCGCCGGGGCGCAGCCCGCGTGCAGCAGGCCGACGGCCCGGCGGAAGCGCAGCACCCGGCGCAGCACGGCGGGGCCGTAGCCGAACGCGGCCAGCGACCGGCGGTGCAGCGTGCGGGTGGTCCAGCCGAGCGCGTCGGCCGTCCCGCGGGCCGACGCGCCCGCGCCGAGCCGGTCGGCCACCGCGGACAGCGCGGGGTCGGCGCTGCCGGGCAGCGCCCGCGCGGCC
>JAPLAT010000058.1 GCA_026393175.1 Pseudonocardiales bacterium | reverse complement strand
GCTCGCCAGGGGGCGACGCCGGCCGGTCAGCGGCGGCGGGGGAGCCGCCCGTCCACCAGGAGCACGCCCTCGGCCCGCAGCCGCGCCGCCTGCTCCCGGGCGACGTGCGGGGCGCAGGTGCCGTCGGCCCGGAGCACCCGGTGCCAGGGCAGGTCGTGGCCGTCCTCGGCGAGGATCCGCCCGACGAGCCGGGCCCGGCCGGGCAGGCCCGCGCGGGCGGCGATCTCGCCGTAGGTCGTCGTCTCCCCGGGCGGGACGGCGCGCACGACCTCGCGGACCCGCTCCACGAACTCCTCGTCCACTACAGGAACCCCCGGATCGCCGCCGCGACCTCGGCGGTGCGCTCGAGGAACACCATGTGCCCGGAGTCGACGGGCGTGACCACGAGGTCGTCGCCCAGGGCGGCGCGGCAGTCCTCGACCCAGGCGTCGGACACGAAGTCGGCCTTCGTCGCGGGCACGAGCAGCGTCGGCGTGCCGGGCGGCGGGGTGACCGCGGGGCGCGCCATCTCGCTCCACGCGGCGACGGCGGCGGAGCGGCAGTAGCGGTAGCGCCAGCGCCCGCCGTCGGGCACGAGGTGGGCGTCCAGCTCGGCCTCGATGAGCGCGGCGTCGATGCCGGCCCAGCGCTCCGCGCGGTCGGCGCGGGCGGCCGCGCGGTCGGGGTAGGACTCGTCGGCGCGGGTGCTCTCCGCCGTCTCCAGCATCTCCTGCGGGTCGAGCCCGAGCGCCGGGTCGAGGAGCACCAGCCGCTCCACCCGCTCGGGGGCGGTGCGCGCGAGGTGCACGGCGATCGCGCCGCCGAAGGAGTGGCCGAGGACCGGGACACGCCCGAGCCCGAGCGCGTCGAGGGTGGCGACGACGTCGGCGACGTGCTGCTCGATACCCCACGGCGGGGCCCACGGGGAGTGGCCGTGGCCGCGCAGGTCCACCCCGACCAGGCGCACGCCGGGCAGCGCGGCGGCCAGGACGGGCCAGCGCCGCGCGTGCCCCGTGACGCCGTGCAGCGCGAGGACCGGGGTGCCGTCCGCGGGACCGTGGGGGTGGACGTGGAGGGTCACGCGGCGATGGTGCCAGGCCGGGCCGCGCGGTGTCGGGGCCGCGTGGTCGAATCGCCGGGTGCCCTCCCCGCCCGCGCTCGTCCGCGTGCCGCGCCCCGCGGCCCCGCCTCCGGTGTGGGACGGCACGGCGCGCCGGGTGCTGGAGCACGCGTCCGGCCCGCTGCGCGTGGAGGGCGGCCCGGGCACCGGGAAGACGACGCTGCTGCTGGAGTCGATCGCGCGGCGGCTGCGGGCCGGCGAGGACCCGACGCGCACGCTGCTGCTGGTCGGCAGCAGGCGGGCGGCGGCGGAGTTCCGGGAGCGGCTGGCCGGGCTCGTCCACGACGGCGCGGGCACGGTGCGGGAGCCGCTGGTCCGCACGGTGCACTCCTACGCGTTCGGCGTGCTGCGGCTGCACGCCGCCCGGCACGGCGACCCGCCGCCGCGGCTGCTGGCGAGCGCCGAGCAGGACGCCGTCGTGCGCGACCTGCTCGGCGGCGAGCTGGACGGCGACGTCCCCGGGTCGGGCTGGCCGGCGCGGCTGCGCCCGGCGACGGGGCTGCCCGGGTTCGCGGCCGAGCTGCGCGAGCTGCTGCTCCGCGCGGCCGAGCGCGGGCTCGGGCCCGACGAGCTGACCGAGCTGGGGGAGCGGCACGGCGTGCCGGAGTGGGCGGCGGCCGGGCGGTTCTTCCGCACCTACGAGCACGTGACCCTGCTCCGCGGCGCCGCGGGCCGGGGCGCCCCGCAGGCCACCGCCCCCGCGCTGGACGCCGCCGAGCTCGTCTCCGCCGCCCTCGACGCGCTGGCCTCGGACCCCGAGCTGCTCGCCGCCGAGCGCCACCGGGTGCGCCACCTGCTCGTCGACGACGCCCAGGACCTCGACCCGCAGCAGATGGAGCTGGTCCGCGCCCTGGGCGCCACGGCGCAGAGCGTCCTGCTCGCCGGCGATCCCGACCAGGCCGTCCTCGCCTTCCGCGGCGCCGACCCCACCGGCATGCAGGCGATCGACGCCCCGACCGTCGTCCTCGGGGTGGACCACCGCGGCACCCCCGCCGTCCGCGCGGCCGCTCAGCGGCTCGCCGCCCGGCTCCCCGCGGCCGGGCCGGGGCGCCGCCGCACCGGGCCGGAGGGGGAGGACCCCGAGGCCGGCGTCGTCGACGTGCGGGTGTTCTCCTCGGCCGCCCAGGAGGCCGGGTGGGTGGCCGACCGGCTGCGCCGGGCGCACCTCGTCGACGGCGTGCCGTGGTCGCGGATGGCCGTGCTGTCGCGCTCCACCCGCCGCTCGCTGCCGACCCTGCGCCGGGCGCTGCTCGCGGCGGGCGTCCCGATCGCCGCCCCGCCCGACGAGCTGCCCACCGGCCGCCAGCCCGCGGTCGTCCCGCTGCTGATGGTGCTGCGCTTCGCCGCCCGCCCCGAGGAGCTCGACGCCGACGCCGCCACGGCCCTGCTCACCTCCCCGCTCGGGTCGGCCGACCCCATGCGCATGCGCCGCCTGCGCCGCGGCCTGCTCCGGCTGCAGGCGGACGGTGGGGTCGCCGGTGGCGGGGTCGCGGGTGAGGCCGGGTCCGGCGGCGCCCGGTCCGGAGGGCGGCCGGGGTCCGGCCCACCGGACCGTGCTCCTCACCCCGCCGCGCCGGGACCGGGGCCGACCGAGGCCCCTTCCCGCGCGGAGCGCGCCATCGACCCGGCTGCCACCGGCCCGTCCCCCACCGACCCGGAGGGGGAGGACCGGCCCGCGGCGGCGGCAGGCGCCCCGGGAGCACCCGAGCCCACGGAGTCCCCCGGCAGCGACGCGCTGCTCGTCGCCGCCCTGCGCGACGCGGCCCTCGGCCGCCCGGACCCGTTGGCGGTGCTGCCCCCGAACGAGACGGCCCCGCTGCGCCGGGTCGGGGCCCTGCTCGCACTGGCCGGCGACGCGGTGCGGGACGGGGAGAGCGCCGAGGAGGTGCTGTGGCGGGTGTGGCAGCGCAGCGGGCTGGCCCAGCGCTGGGGCGAGGCCAGTGCCCGCGGCGGCCCGGCCGGGGCGGCGGCCGACCGCGACCTCGACGCCGTCCTCGCCCTGTTCGACGCCGCGGCCCGGCACGCCGACCGGTTGCCCGGGGCGGGCGTGGCGGGGTTCACGGAGTACCTGGTCGACCAGCACCTGCCCGGCGACACGCTCGCCGCCCGCGCCCCGTCCGGCGAGGCCGTCGCGCTGCTCACCGCGCACGCCGCCCGCGGCCGGGAGTGGGACGTGGTCGCCGTCCCCGGCGTGCAGGAGGGCGCCTGGCCGGACCTGCGGCTGCGCGGCAGCCTGCTCGGCAGCGAGCGGCTCGTCGACCTCGTGGCGGGCGTGGCCGAGCCCGGGGGCGGGCCGGTGTCGCGGATCGCGCCGCTGCTGGCCGAGGAGCGGCGGCTGTTCTACTCGGCGTGCAGCCGGGCCCGGACGACGCTGCTGGTCAGCGGCGTGCAGGGGGAGGACGAACAGCCGTCGCGGTTCCTCGACGAGCTGGACCCGCTGCCCGGCGAGCGGGTGGTGGTGCGGCCCGGGCGCTCGCTCGTGCTGGCCGAGCTGACCGGCGAGCTGCGCCGCGCCGTCTGCGACCCGGACACCGACCCGGCGCGCCGCGAGCGGGCCGCGCTGGCCCTGGCCCGCCTGGCCGAGGCGGAGGTGCCCGGCGCGCACCCCGACCAGTGGTACGGCCTCGCCCCGCTGTCCGGCACGGCGCCGCTGCGGGAGCCGGGGACGGTGGTGCCGGTCTCGCCGTCGGACGTCGAGCGGATCACCCGCTGCCCGCTGCGCTGGGTGCTGGAGCGCCACGGCGGCGGTGACGTGGGCGCCCTCGCGGCCGTCACCGGGTCGCTCGTGCACGCGCTGGTGCAGGCCGGGTCCGCGGGCGCCCCGGCCGACGAGCTGGAACGCGCCCTGGACGCGGCCTGGTCCCGGCTGGACGCGGGGGCGCCCTGGTTCGGCCGCCGCGAGCTGGTGCGGGTGCGGGCGATGCTCGACGCGTTCGGCGGCTGGGTGCGGTCGAGCCGGGAGGAGGGCCTGCGCCTGGTCGACGTCGAGCGGGCCGTCGAGCTGGACCTGCCGCCCGACGACGTCGAGGTCGGCGACGGCGGGCCGTGGCTCCGGCTGAAGGGGCGGGTCGACCGGCTGGAGGCCGACGCGCAGGGCAGGCCTGTGGTCGTCGACGTGAAGACGGGGAAGACGGCGGTGTCCGCGCGGGCCGCGGCCGAGCACCCGCAGCTGGCGGTCTACCAGCTCGCGGCGGCGCTCGGCGCGTTCGGCGACGTGGTGGACGCCGCGGCCGGGCCCGGCGGGGCACGGTTGGTGTACGTGGCCGACCGCAAGGCGGGCGGGGAGGCCAAGGAGCCGCAGCAGCCGCCGCTGACCCCGGACGACGTCGCGCACTGGCGGCTCGTGCTGCGCGACGTGGCGTCCCAGAGCTCCGGGTCGGCGTTCGTCGCCCGCACCGGGCCCGACTGCGACCGCTGCCCGGTCCGCACGAGCTGTCCCGTGCACGGCTCGGGCCGCCCGGTGACCTCGTGAGCAGCGGGGGTGCCGGGTGGAGCTGACCCCGGCCGTCCTCGCCGTCGCGCTCGGGGTGCCGCCGCCCACCGACGAGCAGGCGGCCGTCATCGCCGCGCCGGCCCGCCCGGCGCTCGTCGTCGCCGGGGCGGGGGCGGGCAAGACCGAGACGATGGCCGCCCGGGTGGTCTGGCTGGTCGCCACCGGGCAGGTGCGGCCCGAGGAGGTCCTCGGGCTGACGTTCACGCGCAAGGCCGCCCAGCAGCTCGGCACCCGCGTGCGGGCCCGGCTGCGCCGCCTGGCCGGCACCCGGCTGCTCGACGAGCTCGACCCCAGCGGGGAGCGCCGGGCCGCGGTGCTGGCGGGGGAGCCGACCGTCTCCACCTACCACGCCTACGCCGGGCGGCTGGTCGGCGAGCACGCGCTGCGGCTGCCCGCCGAGCCGGCCGCGCGGCTGCTGGGCGAGACCGCGGCCTGGCAGCTCGCCCACCGCGTCGTCAGCACCTGGGCCGACGACCTCGACATCGACCGGGTGCCCGCCACCGTCACCGGCTACCTGCTGGCGCTGTCCGGCGAGCTGGGGGAGCACCTCGTCGACGCCGGGGCCGTCCGGCGGCACGCCGAGGAGTTCGCCGCCGCGCTGGAGTCCGCGCCGCGCGCGAAGGGGCAGCGCGCCGAGCCGTCGCTGACCTACAAGCGCTGGATCGACGTCGCCCGGATGCGGATCGCGATGCTGCCGCTGGTGGAGGAGTTCTCCCGGCGCAAGCGGGCCGAGCGGGCCGTCGACTTCGCCGACCAGCTCGCGATCGCCGCCCAGGTCGCGGCGCAGCACCCGGAGGTCGGGGAGGCCGAGCGGGTCACCTACCGGGCGGTGCTGCTCGACGAGTACCAGGACACCGGTCACAGCCAGCGGGTCCTGCTCCGCTCGCTGTTCGGCACGATGCCCGGCGAGCGGGTGCGGGCGGACGGCCCCTCGGTGACGGCCGTGGGCGACCCCTGCCAGTCGATCTACGGCTGGCGCGGGGCGAGCGCGGGCAACCTCGTGCGGTTCCGCACCGACTTCCCCGTGTCCGACGGGGAGCCCGCCGACGAGTACGGCCTGCTCACCAGCTTCCGCAACCCCGCGGCCGTGCTCGACCTGGCCAACGCCGTCTCCGCACCGATCCGCACCGCGCCCGGCGCCGTCGCGGTGGGGGAGCTGCGGCCGGGCCCCACCGCCGCCGAGGGCGACGTGCGGGTGGCCCTGCTGCCCGACGTCGCGGCGGAGGTGGCGTGGGTCGCGGACGGGATCGCCGCGCGGTGGGCGCGGGCGGCGGAGGCCGGGGACCCGGCGCCGACGTCGGCCGTGCTCGTCCGCCGCCGCGCCGACATGGACGCCCTGGCGGACGCCCTGCGCGCCCGCGGGCTGCCGGTCGAGGTCGTCGGCCTGGGCGGGTTGCTCGACACCCCGGAGGTCCGCGACCTGGTCAGCGCGCTGAAGCTGGTGGCCGACCCGCTCGCCGGCCCGGCCGCCGTCCGGCTGCTCACCGGTGCCCGCTGGCGCCTGGGCGTCGCCGACCTGGCCGCGCTGTGGCAGCGCGCCCGTGAGCTCGTGCCGTCCCTGCCCGCGCGGCGCGGGCCGCTCACGCCGGCGGAGCTGGCGCTCGGGGCGCTGCCCGCCGAGCAGGCCGAGCAGGCCGGGCTCGTCGACGCGCTCGACGACCCCGGCCCCGCGGAGCGCTACACCCCGGCCGGGCACGCGCGGATCCTGCGGCTGGGCCGCGAGCTGATGTGGCTGCGCGCCCGGGCCGGCGCCCCGCTCACCGACCTCGTGGCCGACGCAGAGCGGCTGCTGCTGCTCGACACCGAGACCGCCGCCCGCCCCGGGCCGGTCGGGCGGGCCCACCTCGACGCGTTCGCCGACGTGGTCGCCGACTTCTCCGCCGGGGCCGAGGTGGCCACGCTCCCCGCGCTGCTGGACTACCTGGACACCGCCGAGCAGGCCGAGGACGGGCTCACCCCCGGCGAGGTCGACGTGGCCCAGGACCGGGTGCAGATCCTCACCGTGCACGCGGCGAAGGGGCTGGAGTGGGAGGTCGTGGCCGTCCCGCACCTGGTCTCGCAGGTCTTCCCGGGCCGCAAGATCGGCGGCACGTGGCTCACCGACCCGTCGGAGCTGCCGGTGCCGCTGCGCGGCGACGCCGTCGACCTGCCCGGGATCGCGCTCCCGGAGGGCGGGGACCGCAAGCAGGT
This sequence comes from Pseudonocardiales bacterium, assembly GCA_026393175.1. GTDB lineage: Bacteria > Actinomycetota > Actinomycetes > Mycobacteriales > Pseudonocardiaceae > Pseudonocardia. The sequence continues at coordinate 3,435 of JAPLAT010000058.1, read as the reverse complement.
GGAGAACGCGGTCAAGGCCCACTCCGAGGCGCTGGACGAGCGGCGGCTGGTCGAGGAGCGGCGCCTGTTCTACGTGGCGCTGACCCGGGCCGAGCGGGTGCTGCTCGTCTCCGGGCACCGCTGGCCCGCGACCGGGGAGAAGCCGCGGCAGCCCTCGGAGTTCCTGGTGGAGGTCGCGGCCGCGGGCCGCGTCGAGCACTGGGCGGACGAGCCCGCCGACGGGGAGACCAACCCCGCCGCCGACGGCGGGCCCACCGCGCCCTGGCCGGTCGACCCGCTCGGCGCGCGCTCCCCGGCCGTGCACGCCGGGGCCGAGCTCGTGCGGGCCGCGCTGGCCGCCCGCGCCGAGCTGCGGGCCGCCCGGTCCGACGCCGCCGACCCGGGCACGCAGCTCGACCTGCTCCCGCCCGACCCGGAGCCGGCCGACCCCGGGGACGACGGAGGGGACGACGAGGACGACCCCGAGGGCTGGGCCGCCGACGTCGAGGTGCTGCTCGCCGAGCGTGCCGCCGCCCGCGCCCGGCCCACCGTGCCGCTGCCCCGCCGGCTCACGGTCAGCCAGCTCGTCGAGCTCGCCGCCGACCCGGCCGCGCTCGCCGCCCGGCTGCGCCGCCCGCTGCCGCTGCCCCCGCTCCCGCACGCCCGCCGCGGCACCGCGTTCCACGCCTGGCTGGAGCAGCGCTTCGGGGCCGCGCAGCTGCTCGACCTCGACGAGCTCCCCGGCGCGGCCGACGAGGGGGCCGCGAGCGACGACGCGCTGGAGGAGCTGCAGGAGGCGTTCCTCGCGAGCGCGTGGGCCGACCGGCGCCCCGTCGAGGTGGAGGTGTCCTTCGAGACGACCATCGGCGGCGTCGGGGTGCGCGGCCGGATGGACGCCGTGTTCACCGACCCCGACGGCGGCTTCACCGTCGTCGACTGGAAGACCGGACCGGTGCCGTCGGACCTGCGCGCGGCGTCGGTGCAGCTCGCGGCCTACCGCCTGGCCTGGGCCGAGCTGGCCGGCGTCGACCCGGGGCGGGTGCGGGCGGCGTTCCACCACGTGCGGTCCGACACCACGCTCGCGCCCGTCGACCTCCTCGACGCCGACGGCCTGCGCGGGCTGCTCGCGTCCGTCCCTACAGCAGCGCCGCCAGCTTCGTGATCGTGTTCCAGTTGCGGCTGGTCACCAGGGCGCCCGGGACGCCGACGGGCGGGGCCTGCAGGAGCCCGTCCGGGCACCACTGGTAGATCACCTGCCCGATCAGCCGAGCCCGGTCGGGGTCGGCCGCCACCGGGTCGGCCGCCATGGGGTCGGCCCCGGCGCCGGGCGGTGGCTCGGCGTGCACGTGCGCCATCATCCGCGAGCCGTCGTCGGCCACGTCGGCGAACGGGTGGGCCTCGACGATGGCACGCAGCTGCTCCGCCGTGAGGACGACGGTGCGCACGTCCAGGCCGGTGCGCTCGGTGATCGCGCCCTCGATCCGGCGTGCGTGCTCGGCCGTCGGCTCGTCCGGCCCGGTGACGACGGCGTTGCCGCTGTTGAGCAGCGTCCGCACCTCGGAGTAGCCGGCGTCGGCGAGCAGGGCGCGCAGGTCGGCCATGGCGATCCGCTTCGCCCGCCCGACGTTGATCCCGCGCAGCAGCACGACGAACCGGGGCACCGGCCCAGCCTAGGCGCGGGGGCCGGCGTCGTCAGGCGGCGGCGGCCGGCCGGGGCCGGGCGACGCGCAGCGCCCACCAGATCAGCGGGATCTGCAGGGGCAGCCGGGCGTAGGCGACCGCCTGCTCGACGGGGGAGCGGTCGGACCAGTCGAGGGCCATCTGGACGTTCGCGGGGAAGACGGCGACGAACAGCGCCGCGGCGGCGTACCCGCCGAGGCGCCGGGTGCGGGGTGCAGCGATCGCGGCGGCCACCCCGAGCTCGGCGACGCCGGAGGCGTAGGTCCACGGCCGCGGCCCGCCGGGCAGGACGTCGGGCACCATCGCGTCGAAGAAGTCCGGCACGGCGAAGTGCGCGGCGCCCGCGACGCCGAGGAAGGCGGCCAGGACGGCGGCGGAACGGGGGAGGGGCACGGCCCGATCGTCGCACGGGCCGGGCCCGCCGCTGATCACGAACCCGGCTACGCTCCGCGGCGTGAGGAGAGACGGCGGTCGCCGACCCATCGCCGACCCGTCACTGGTCGGGCCGGTGCGGATGCCCGACTCCACGGTCACCCCGGTCGTCTCCCTGATCCGGCGGGTCGCGGTGGCGCTGGGCGCGCTGGTCGCCTGCGCCCTGATCGTGTGGATCGGCCGGGACGGCTACGTCGACAACAACACCGACAGCCCGATCTCGTTCGCCGACGCGATGTACTACGCGACGGTGTCGCTGTCGACCACCGGCTACGGCGACATCGCCCCCGTCAGCGACACGGCGCGGCTGCTCACCACGGTCGTCATCACGCCGCTGCGGCTGATCTTCCTCATCGTCTTCGTCGGCACCACGGTGGAGCTGCTCACCGAGCGCTCCCGGCAGTCCTTCCGGATCGAGCGCTGGAGGTCCCGCTTGCGCGATCACACGATCGTCGTCGGCTACGGCACGAAGGGACGGGCGGCGGTCGAGACCCTGCTCGGCGACGACGCCCGCCCCGAGGACATCGTCGTGGTCGACACCGACCGCGCCCAGCTCGACGCGGCCTCCGCGCTCGGGCTGGTCACCGTCACCGGCAACGCCTCGCGGTCCAGCGTCCTGCGGATCGCGGGGGTCGCCCAGGCGTCCGCGCTGATCGTCGCCACGAACCGCGACGACACCGCCGTGCTGGTGACGCTCACGGCGCGCGAGCTGGCGCCCAAGCTGCGGATCGTCGCCGCGGTCCGCGAGTCGGAGAACGTGCACCTGCTGCGCCAGTCCGGTGCCAACTCCGTGATCGTCTCGGCGGAGACGGCGGGCCGGCTGCTCGGCGCGGCCACCACCAGCCCGAACGTCGTCGAGGTGGTGGAGGACCTGCTCACCCCCGACGCCGGGTTCGCGATCAGCGAGCGCGAGGTCGAGGAGTCCGAGGTGGGCGGGTCGCCGCGGCACCTGGGCGACATCGTCCTGGCGGTCGTGCGCGGCGACGACCTGTACCGCGTCGACTCCGCCAAGGTCGACTCGCTGGAGCGCGGCGACCGCCTGCTCTACGTCCGCAAGGCCTCGCCCCCCGAGGACGACTGACGCGCGGGGAGCACCTCGCGGACGACGGACGCGGCCGCCGCGCGCAGCGCCCCGCCGGAGCCCGGGTCGGCCCGCCGCACCGTCACGTCCCCGCGGTGCACGACCCGCGCGGCCAGCTCGGCCGCGGTGGCCGCCCGGAAGGGCTCGCCGAGCCCGGCGAACACCCCGCCCAGGACGACGGCCGGCACGTCGAGCAGGTTGACCGCGGCGGCCAGCGCGATGCCGAGTCCGCGCGCGGCCCGGGCCAGCGCCGCGGCGGGGGC
>JAPLAT010000232.1 GCA_026393175.1 Pseudonocardiales bacterium | reverse complement strand
CCAGATCGGTGCCGGTGATCGCCGCCGCCCGCCTGCGACGCGGCTCGGCGAACTCGGTGCGCGGCGCCGCGTCGCTGCTGGCCGAGGCGTTGGCCACCGCGCGGCGTGCGGGCGCTACCGGGGTGGTGATCGTGCGGGCGGACTCGGCGTTCTACGGCTACGACATCATCAACACCTGTCGCCGCGCCGGCGCCCGGTTCTCCGTCACCGCCCGGCTGACCCCCACGATGAGCAGGGCGATCGCCGCGATCGATGAGCATGCGTGGACACCGATCCGCTACCGCAACGCCATCTGGGATGCCGATGAACAGCGGTGGGTCTCCAATGCCGAGGTCGCCGAGGTGGTGTTCACCGCGTTCACCGGTCGTCGCAAGGCCGAGCACGTCAGCGCCCGGTTGATCGTGCGCCGGGTGCGGCGCCTCAACCCGCGCTCCGTCGCGCCCGGGCAGTCGGCGTTGTTCGCCGCCTACCGGTTCCATGCGGTGTTCACCGACAACCCCGAGCCGATGCTGGACGCGGAGGCCACCCACCGCGACCACGCCATCGTCGAGCAGGTCATCGCCGAGCTCAAGAACGGCCCGCTGGCGCACCTGCCGTCAGGCTCGTTCGCCGCGAACAGCGCCTGGCTGGTCTGCGCGGCGATCTCCCACAACCTGACCCGCGCCGCCGGGGTCCTGGCCGGTGCCCGACACGCCCGACAACGCGTCGCGACCCTGCGCACCCGGCTGATCCTCATCCCGGCCCGGGTCGCGCATTCCGCGCACCGCCAGGTCTTCCACCTACCGCGGGACTGGCCCTGGGAGCCGGGCCTGGACGAGCTGTTCCGCCGCGCCCTGCACGACCCACTACCCGCCGCCTCCTGACCACCGGCCCCAACGGCCCCGACCGGAAAACCCTGCAGTGGAAACGCCGGACAGACCGGCAGCTCAACCACGCCCATCCACCCTCCAATCCACCAGAAGATCAACTAGCGGGTCACGCGAACCGCGGCGGTGGATCCAGGCTGAGCTGCCCCCGGGAGCCGGTCCCGCGACGGCAGGACCGCCCACCGAAGGACCGGCCGTGGGCGACCGTGATCAGACGACCGGGCGGGCCCGCCGTCCGCGGACGGCGACGACGTCACCCGCATTGAGCTGCGCGCCCCGCCGCGTCTCCGGGCGGCCGTTGACCTGCACCTCGCCCGCCTCCAGCAGCTCCTTGGCGTGCGAGCCGTCCTCGGCCAGGCCCGCCAGCTTGAGGAACTGCCCGAGCCGGATCGGCTGCTCGGCCAGGGGGACGTCGTGGATGGGGTCGCGGGTCACCCCGCCATACTGGTCGTGATGCGCCTGCTGACGACGACCGGGGCGAGCACCCGCTTCCGCCCCGAGGTGCAGGGGCTGCGGGCCGTCGCGGTCGCCCTCGTCGTCGTCTACCACGTCTGGTTCAACCGGGTCTCGGGCGGCGTCGACGTCTTCTTCCTGCTCACCGGCTTCCTGCTCACCGGGCAGCTGACGCGCGCGGCCGCCCGGGGCGCCGTCCCCGTGCTGCGGCAGTGGGCGCGCACGCTGACCCGGCTGCTGCCGGCGGCGCTGGTCGTGTTGATCGCCACCGTCGTCGCCGGGATCCTGGTCCTCCCCGAGGCGCGCTGGACGCAGTCGGCCAGGGAGGTGCTCGCGTCGGGCCTGCTGCTGGAGAACTGGCAGCTCGTCGCCGCGTCCACCGACTACGCCGCCCGCAACGACTCGGCGAGCGTGGTGCAGCACTTCTGGTCGCTGTCGATCCAGGTGCAGGTCATGCTGGCCGCCCCGGCGCTCATGCTCCTCCTCGCCCGCACCGCGGCCCCGCGGCGCAACCTCGCCGTCGGGCTCGCCGCGCTCACCGTGGGGTCGCTGGCGTTCTCGGTGGTGCTCACCGCCCTCGACCAGCCCTTCGCCTACTTCCACACGCTCACGCGGCTGTGGGAGTTCGCCCTGGGCGGGCTGCTGGCCCTGGCGATCGACCGCGTCGTGCTGCCCGAACGGGTCCGGGTGGGGCTGGGCTGGACGGGCCTGGTGGGGCTCGTCGCCTGCGGGATGGTGCTGCAGGTCGGGTCGGTGTTCCCCGGCTACGCCGCGCTGTGGCCGACGGGCTGCGCCGCGCTGGTGCTGCTCGCCGGGCACACCGGCCTGCCGCGGGCGGCGGACCGCCTGCTCACCAGCCGCCCGATGCACGCACTGGGCGACGTCAGCTACGCGCTCTACCTGTGGCACTGGCCGGTGCTGGTGTGCACGCTCGTCGTCACCCGCAGCGCCGTACCGGGTCCGCTGGCCGGCCTGGCCGTGATCGGGGTGTCGCTGGTGCTGGCCGTGCTCACGCACCGCTTCGTGGAACGGCCGCTGGCCGGGCGCACCGGCCGGTGGAGCACCGGCCGGATCGTCACCGGCGGGCTGGCCGTGCTGCTCGCCGTCGTCGCCGTGTGGCAGCTGATGGCGGTGTCGCGTACCGCCTCCGAGGGGCTGGTCGGCGACGACCTGCACCCCGGCGCGATGAGCGACGACGTCGCCGTGGCCGAGCTGCTCCCGCCGCACGCCGTCGTCGGCGAGGACTGGGTGCGGATCGAGCGCTGGGCGTGCACCCCGCTGGCGGGCTTCCCGACTCCGGTGTGCGAGCAGCCGGTGGACGCGGAGCCGACCCGCCGGGTCCTGCTGGTCGGCGACTCGCACGTGCAGCAGTTCGCCGGGGCGATGGAGCCGATCGCGCGGGCGGCCGGCTGGCAGCTCACGGTGATGGTCTACGGCGCCTGCCCCTACTCGACGGCGTCCGAGGTGAACCCGGACGCGCAGGACTGCCTGGACTGGGGCGCCGCGGCCGCCGCCGAGATCGCCGAGCGCCGGCCGGACGCCGTCGTCACCCTGGCCAGCCGGGACGTCCGGACCGGGCTGACCGAGCAGACCCCCACCGGTTTCGTCGACCGCTGGTGGGAGCTCGACGCCCTCGGCATCCCCGTCCTCGCCGTGCGGGACAACCCCCGCTTCGACCACTCCCCCGCCGAGTGCGTCGCGCAGCTCGGGCGGGGCGAGCCGACGTGCGGCGTGGAGCGCGCCGCCGTCTACGCGGACGACCCGCCGTGGACCCGGCGCGGCGACGTGCCGCCCAACGTCACGTTCCTCGACCTCGCCGACTCGCTGTGCGGCGAGATCTGCCCCGCCGAGAAGGGCAACGTCCTGGTGTACATGGACGACAACCACCTCACCGCGTCCTTCGCGGCGACGCTCGCGACGGTGATCGAGGAGCAGGTGCGCGCGGCGATCGGGTGAGCGGGCCGGTCGTCGCACCGGCCGGACGACCGGTGACGCGCGACCCAGGACGTCCTAAGGTAGGCGAGCCTCACCTCATCGAATGAAGGGTGCCCGCCGTGCCGCCGCCTCCCGCTCCCCGCCGTCGGGCCGTGCTCGTCGCCCCGCTCGCCGCCCTTCTGCTCGCCTCGGCCTGCGCAGGCGCGGACCCGGCCGGCCCGGCCCCGGAGGCGACCGGCGCCTTCCCCGTGACGATCGAGCACGGCTACGGCACGACCGAGATCCCGGCGGAGCCGACGCGGATCGTCACCCTCGGGCTGTCGGACCAGGACCCGCTGCTGGCGCTCGGCGTCGCGCCGGTCGCCGTGAGCCCCTGGTACGGCGACTACCCGTCCGCCACCTGGCCGTGGGCGCAGGACGAGCTCGGCGAGGCCCGGCCGGTGGTCCTCAACGGGGGCGTCCGGGACGAGGCGAACCCGCCCTTCGAGGAGATCGCGGCCCTGACCCCCGACCTGATCGTCTCGCTCTACAACGGCACCACGCCCGAGCAGTACGACCGGCTCTCCGCCATCGCCCCCACGGTCGTGCCGGACGAGGAGTTCCTCAACTTCGGCATCACCTGGCAGGAGGCGACCCGCGCGACCGGGGAGGCGCTGGGCCGCGAGGACGAGGCGCTCGCCCTCGTCGACGCCCTCGACGCGCGGTTCGCCGAGGCCGCCGCGCAGAACCCCCAGTTCGCCGGCAAGGCCGCCGTCGTGGCCGAGCGGTTCGAGCCCGGCCGCAGCGTCGTGCGGTCGGGCAACGACGTGCGGGCGCAGTTCTTCGGCCAGCTCGGCTTCACGCTGCCCACCGAGGTCGGCGGCGTGGCCGTCGACGAGTTCGGCGAGATCGCGGTCTCCGACGAGCTGCTCCCCGAGCTCTCGCAGGACCTGCTCGTCTGGAACGTCGGCTTCGCCCCGGAGCTGCGCGCCGAGGTGGAGGCGAACCCGCTCTACCCGGGCCTGCCGGTGGTGCGGGAGGGCCGGGTGCTGTGGATCGAGGACCCCGTCGTGTCCGGGGCATTCAGCTGGGGCACGGTCCTGAGCCTGGACTACGCGCTCGACCAGCTGCTCCCGCAGGTCGTCTCGACCGTGGGCTGATCTCACGCCGGACGGCGGTGCCATCATGGCACCAAATTTCTTGCCAGTGGCGCCATGCGGTGCCACAGTGGCGCCATGGAGCACACGATCCCGACCCTGGGCGCCGGCCGCGAGCCCGGCCGCCCGTTCGACCCGGCGCCCGAGCTGACGGGGGCGCCGGGCCCGATCAGCCGCTACGTCTTCCCCGACGGCCACCGCGGGTGGCTGGTCACCGGGTTCGACCTGGCCCGGGCCGTCCTGGCCGACCCGCGGTTCAGCTCGCGCAAGGAGCTGATGCGCCACCACCCGACGATCGACTACGGCGACATCGAGGTGCCGCCCGCGCCGCCCGGCGAGTTCCTGCTGATGGACGAGCCGCAGCACGGGCGCTACCGGGGACTCCTGGCGGGCCGGTTCACGGCACGGCGGATGCGCCTGCTCACCGAGCGCGTCGAGCAGATCACCACCGAGCACCTGGACGCCATGGAGCAGGCCGGCCCGCCGGCCGACCTGCTGACCGCGTTCGCCCGCCCCGTGCCGGCCGTCGTGATCTGCGAGCTGCTGGGCGTGCCCTACGCGGACCGGGGCTCGTTCCAGTCGCAGGTCGAGTCGTTCATGAACGGGGAGACGAGCGACGAGGACCTGTTCGCGGCCTACACGGCGACCCAGCAGTACCTCGCGGAGCTGGTGGCGGCCAAGCGCGCGCACCCCACCGACGACGTGCTCAGCGAGCTCACCGGCAGCGACCTGACCGACGAGGAACTGCGCGGGATGAGCCTGCTCCTGCTCGCCGCCGGGCTCGACACCACGGCCAACATGATCGCGCTGGGCACGTTCGCGCTGCTGCGCGACCCGGCGCAGGCGGACGCGCTGCGCACCGATCCGGCCCTCGTCGACCCCGCGGTGGAGGAGCTGCTGCGCTACCTCAGCGTCGCGAGGACCTTCCTGCGGACGACGCTGGAGGACGTCGAGCTGGGCGGGCGGACCATCGGGGCCGGGACGACGGTCATCGTGTCCTACCACGCCGCCAACCGGGACCCCGCACGCTTCACCGACCCGCACCGGCTCGACCTCGCGCGGCGGGAGGGCGGGCACCTGGCCTTCGGCCACGGCCTGCACCTGTGCCTGGGCGCGCAGCTGGCCCGTGTCGAGATGCGGGTGGCGTTCCCGGCCCTGCTCCGCCGCTTCCCCACCCTGCGCCTGGCCGTCCCGGACGGGGAGGTCCCCCTGCGGCCGGAGACCGCGGACATCTTCGGCGTGCGCAGCCTGCCCGTCACCTGGGACGGCTGAGCGCCCGCACAGCGGAACGGCCCCCAGGATGATCTCCTGGGGGCCGTTCCCGGTGGTAGCGGGGGTAGGATTCGAACCTACGACCTCTGGGTTATGAGCCCAGCGAGCTACCGAGCTGCTCCACCCCGCGCCGCTGCGGTCCGTGCGGACCGCTGTTCTGTTATGTCTACGACTGTACACGTCCCCGAAACGTGGCTGCACGGGGGGTGGCCGGCCCCGGGCCCCCGGAGGGGCGCCGGGACCGGCCGTCGGTCACCCTCCGGCGCCGGCCTGCTGGGCCGCCTGGAACCGGTCGGCGGCGGCGTCGAGGGCCTGCAGCGCGGTGCCCTGGGCGGCGAAGTCCCCGCTCGCCTGGGCGGCGCGGAGCTGCTCGAGCGCCGACTGGATGTCGGCGGCGGCGGCCGCGAGCTCCGGCGAGGCGGTCGCGTCCGTACCCGGCACGGCGGTGCCGTCCGGCGGGGGCGTCGTCCCCGGGGCCGGGGTGGTGGGCTGGCCCGGCACGTCCGGGACGTTGGCGCCCGCCCCGGCGCCGAAGACCTCGTCGAGGGCCTCGGCGAGGCCGTTCGCGAAGCCGACGGTGCCGTTGTAGCTCACCAGGACGCGCGCCAGCTGCGGGTAGCTGGCGTCCTGGTTGGCCCGCTCGATGTAGACCGGCTCGACGAACAGCAGCCCGCCCGCGACGGGCAGCGTGAGCAGGTTGCCGTACTCGATCGTGCTCTGGTTGTTGCGGGTGAGCAGCGCCAGGTCCTCGCTGACCCGGGGGTCGGCGATGAAGCTGCTCTGCACCAGCTGCGGGCCCTGGGTGGTGGTGTCGGCCGGGAGCTGGAGCACGGTGATCTGCCCGTAGGTCTCCGGGTCGGAGCTCGCCGAGACGTAGGCCGAGAGGAACTCGCGTCTCTGGAACACCAGGGCACTGGTGAGCTGGAACGTCGGCACGTTGTTCGTGCCGTCCGCGCCCGGCTGCCCGGCCAGGATGTAGAACGGCGCCTGCGCGAGGTCGGACGCGCCGCCCGCGGCCTGCGTGTTCGGGTCGGACGGGACGTTCCAGAACGACGCGCCCGCGTAGAAGTCGCCGGGCGAGTCGACGTGGTACTGCGTGAGCAGCTCGCGCTGGACCTTGAACTGGTCCTCCGGGTACCGGAAGTGCGCCCGCAGGTCGTCGCTGATCGCCGAGGACGGCTGCACCGAGCCCGGGAACGTCTTCATCCACGTCTGCAGCACGGGGTCGGTCTCGTCGAACGCGTAGAGCGTGACCGTGCCGTCGTAGGCGTCGACCGTGGCCTTGACCGAGTTGCGCAGGTAGCTGACGTCGCGGTCCAGCTCGGGCCGCAGCGCGCCGCCCTGCGTGGCGTCGACGGTGGCCTCGCCCAGCGCCGTCCGCTCGGCGTAGGGGTAGTTCTCCAGCGTCGTGTAGCCGTCGACGATCCAGGTGATCCGCCCGTCGACGACGGCCGGGTACGGGTCGCCGTCCGTCGTGAGCCACGGGGCCACGGCCGCGACGCGGTCCTGCGGCTTGCGGACGTACATGATCTTGGAGTTCTCGTTGATCGAGCTGTTGAACAGGATGTTCCGCTCGCCGTAGTACAGCGAGAACGCCAGGCGGTTGACGATGTTGCCCAGCGGCACGCCGCCCCGGCCCGAGTACGTGTAGCGCTCGGTGTCGGTGTCGTACTCCAGCGGGGCCGCGCCCTCGACGTTGCCGACGATCGAGTAGGTGTTGATCAGCTCGCCGTAGTAGGTGCGCGGCTCGACGACCCGCAGCGGCTCGGGCACGAGCTCGGACTGCGCGTTCCCGGTGTCGACGTTGATGAAGGCCGGGAGGCCGCCCTGGCCTGCCGCGCCGGCCTCGATGTCGGCGTTGACGCGGTTGGCGGGCGCCGCCACGAGCCCGTTGCCGTGGGTGTAGACGAGGTACTGGTTGATCCAGTCCTGCTGGTCGGGCGCGAGGCCCGCCGAGTTCAGCTCGCGCAGGGCCAGGACGAAGTCCTGCTCCTCGCCGTCGATGGTGTAGCGGTCGATGTCGAGCTGGTCGGGGAAGCCGTAGAACGCGCGCCGCTGCTGGAACTGGGTGAAGGTGCGCTCCAGCCGGGCCGGGTCGAGCAGCCGGATGTTGGAGATCGTGGCCGTCTCGGCCCGCACCTCCTCCGGGGTCGCCTGCGACGCCCCCGAGTACGGCACCTCGGTGACGTTCTCCGGCCCGATCCCGAACGCGTCCCGGGTGGCGGCGATGTTCCGCTCGATGGAGAGCGCCTCGCGCTCCTGGGCGTTGGGCGTGACGACGAACTGCTGCAGGATCTGCGGCCAGGCCGCGCCGACCAGCACGCTGGAGAGCACCAGCAGCGCCGTGGCGATGGCCGGGAGCTGCAGGTTGCGCTGGAACACCGCGGCGAAGAACGCGATGGCGCAGATGATCGAGATGAACAGCAGGATCAGCTTGGCCGGCATCACCGCGTTGAGATCGGTGTACGTGGCACCGGTGAAGCGGTCGCTGCGCTGGGAGAACAGCAGCTCGTAGCGGTCCAGCCAGTAGGCGACGGCCTTGAGCAGCACGAACACGCCGGCGAGGATCGCGAGCTGGGCGCGCGCGGCGCCGGAGACCTGCCCGGCCCGGCCGGTGAGCCGGATGCCGCCGAAGACGTAGTGCGTGACCAGGGCGACGACGAAGCTGATGGCGACGCCGACGAACAGCCAGTTGAGCAGCAGCCGGTAGAACGGCAGCTGGAAGGCGTAGAAGCTGACGTCGAGGCCGAACTCCGGGTCCGCCACGTTGAACGGCGTGGAGTTGAGGAACTGCTGCACGACCTGCCAGTCGCCCTGCGCGGCCAGCCCGGCGAAGACGCCGAACACGACGGGGATGCCGATGGCGAACAGGCGCAGCCGGCCGATGATCACCGTGCGGTAGCGCGCGATGGGGTCCTCGGGGCCCGACAGCGGCACGAACACCGGCCGCGACCGGTAAGCGATCCACAGCGCGAGGGCGACGAGCCCGCCGATCAGCAGGCCGCCGGCCAGGAACTGCACGATCCGGGTGAACAGGATCGTGGAGAACACGCCCCGGAACCCGACCTCGCCGTACCACAGCCAGTCGATGTAGAAGGTGACCAGCCGCGAGCCGCCGAGCAGCAGCAGGACCAGCACGCCGGCCACGGCCAGCAGGATCCGGGTGCGGCGGGTCAGCGTCGGTGCTCCCACCGGGGGCCGCATGGCCACGAGACACGCTCCAGTGCTTGACGATTACTCAGGCCAACTCTACGGAGAGCGTGTGGGTTCCCGGTGGGGAGTGTCCGTTTCGCTCAGCAGGACACCGGGACGCCGCCCTCGCGCACCGTGTCCAGGGCCGTCACGGCCTCGTCGAGGGTGCTCACCCGGGCCAGCGTGAGCCCCTCCGGCACCGCGGAGACGGCCTCCGCGCAGTTGCCGGCCGGCACCAGGAACAGCGTGGCGCCGACGCCGCGGGCGGCGATCATCTTGAACGGGATGCCGTCGATCATCGACACGTCGCCCGCCGGCCCGATCGCCCCGGTGCCGGCGACGAACGCGCCGCCGGTCAGCTCCCCCGGGGTGAGCCGGTCCAGCACGCCGAGGGCGAACATCAGGCCGGCCGAGGGGCCGCCGATCCCGCCGAGGCTGATCCGCACGTCGGTGTCGGGCGGCGCGCCCAGCCCGGGGGTGATGCCGAGGAAGCCCTGGGGGCGGTCCCCGCTCGACCCGAGCACGACGTCGACGGTCTGCTCCGCCCCGTCGCGGCGCAGCACGATCGGCACCCGGTCGCCGGGCCGGGTGCCGGTCAACGCCCCGGCCACGGAGTCGGCGGTGGTGACCGGGGTGCCCGCGACGGTGACGAGCTGGTCCTCCAGCTGCAGCCTGCCGTCGGCGGGCGAGCCGGGCACGACCCCGACGACGATCACCGACGCCGGCTCGTCGAGCTCCGCGAGCGCGGCGGAGACGGCGTTGAGCTCGGAGGAGGCGAACTGGGCCGCGTTCTCCTGCTGCACCTCCTCCGTCGTGCGGTTCGACGGGAAGAGGGCCTCGCGCGGCACCACCCGCCGCTCCCCCGACGCCCAGTAGGACAGCGCGGTGAACAGCGGCAGCTGGTCGGTGACCGACACCGTGGTCATGTTCAGGTGCCCCGACGTCGGGTAGGACGGGAGGCCGTCGACGGTGATGATGGGGGCGCCCTCGAACTCGCCGAGCGTGTCGTAGGTCGGACCCGGGCCGAGCGCCACGAACGGCACGGGCAGGGTCGCGCCGATCACCGCGAGGGACAGCGCGAGCAGGGCCGCGGCCAGGGCGGTCACGACGCGACGACTCACGCGATCACCCTATGCGGGGCCGTGTCTGGCCCCCGTATCGCGGTGCGCGGTGATCCGTTCGTGATCCACCCACGATTCCCGTCCCGCGTACCGTGGACGCCATGAGTGACAAGCCGCCGTTCGGATTCGGACCCGCCGACCGCTCGGGGGACGACCCCGAGCGCGGTGGCGACGGCCCGCGCGACCCGTTCGGCTTCGGCAACCTGCCGGGGATGCCCGGCGGGCTCCCCGGGATGCCGGGGATGCCCGGGATGCCGCCGGGGATGGGCGGGCCCGGCGGGTTCGACGTCAGCCAGCTCGGCCAGATGCTCACCCAGCTCGGGCAGATGCTCAGCCAGGCCCAGAACTCCGGCGACGGCCCCGTCAACTACGACCTCGCCGCGCAGATGGCCACGCAGCAGCTCGCCGCCACCACCTCCTCGCTCACCGGTGAGCAGCGCGCCGCGGTGTCCGACGCGGTGAAGCTCGCCGAGCTGTGGCTCGACCCGGCCACCGAGTTCCCGGCCGGCGCCACCGAGACCAGGGCGTGGTCGGCGAGCGAGTGGGTGCGGGCCTCGATGCCCACCTGGAAGCGGCTGTGCGACCCGGTGGCCCGCCGGATGTCGGCGGCCTGGACCGACGCGCTGCCCGAGGAGGCCCGCGCCGCGGCCGGCCCGATGATGGCGATGCTCGGCCAGATGGGCGGGCTCGCGTTCGGCACCCAGCTCGGGCAGGGGCTCGCCCAGCTCGGCGCGGAGGTGCTCACCTCCACCGACATCGGCATCCCCGTCGGGCCCGACCGCGTCGCCGCGCTGCTTCCGGAGAACGTGGAGCGCTTCGGCCGCGACCTCGACGTCCCCGCCAGCGAGGTGCTGATCTTCATCGCCGCCCGCGAGGCCGCCCACCAGCGGCTGTTCGCGCACGTCGGCTGGCTGCGGGAGCGGCTGCTCGCCACCGTCGAGGAGTACGCCCGCGGCATCACCATCGACACCTCGCGCATCGAGGAGATGGCCCGCGGCATCGACCCGTCCAACCCGGCCGCCATCCAGGAGGCCATGGGCTCGGGGCTGTTCGAGCCGGAGACCACCCCGGCGCAGAAGGCCGCGCTGGCCCGGCTGGAGACGCTGCTCGCGCTCGTCGAGGGCTGGGTCGACGCGGTCGTCGCCGACGCCGTCGGCGAGCGCCTGCCCGGCGCCGCGGCACTGCGCGAGACCCTGCGCCGGCGCCGCGCGTCCGGCGGCCCGGCCGAGCAGACCTTCGCCACCGTCGTCGGCCTGGAGCTGCGCCCGCGCCGCCTGCGCGACGCCGCCGAGCTGTGGCGGCTGCTGGGCGAGCAGCGCGGCACGGCCGGGCGCGACGCCCTGTGGGCGCACCCGGACCTCGTCCCCTCGGCCGACGACCTCGACGACCCGGCCGCGTTCGTGGCCCGCGACGAGAGCAGCGACCCCATCGCCGAGCTGGAGAAGCTCGCGAAGGCGGAGGGCGAGCAGGAGGACGGCACCGGGCAGCAGGACGACACCGGGCAGGAGCCCGGCGGGCAGGAGGACGGCGACGGCGGGCCGGAGCCGGGCCCCGCCGCGCGGTGACCCGGTGAACCGGTGACCTACCCGGCGGCGCTCTCGCCGGGCACCGGGTCGTCGGCGTCGACCGGCTCGTCGCCGTCGATGCCGACCAGGCCCAGCCCGGCGGCCGCGGACAGCCCCTCCAGGTAGCCCATCGCCCGCTCGGCGCGCGGGTAGCGGTGCACCCACGCCCAGAACTTCCGGTCGTGGCCGGGTTCGAGCAGGTGCGCCAGCTCGTGGACGAGGACGTAGTCCACGACCCAGGCCGGGGCCTCGCGCAGCCGCTCGCTGATCCGGATGGTGCCGTCGGCGGGCGTGCAGGACGCCCAGCGGGTGCGCATCGGCGGCACCCAGCGCACCGTGGTGGGCTCGGCGATGCCGTCGAGGTAGCGCCGGGCCAGCTCGACGCTGCGGCGGCGCAGCGCGTCGTCGCCGGTGCGGCCGGGCGAGCGGCGGCGCTCCTCGCTCTTCTCCAGCCGGGCGACCATCTCGTCGACCCAGCGACGCTCCTCGCTCTCGCTCATCCAACCCGGGATGAAGACGATCACGGTGTCGCCCTCGCGGCGGGCGCTCACCATCCGCTTGCGACGGTCGCTGCGCCGGACCTCGACCACCGCCGGGAGAGCCATACGCCCAGGCTATCCCGTCGCACCCCGCTGTGGACCGCAGGAACGGGTTGTCCACAGGCCCCGACCCGCCCCTGTGGACGGATCGGGGCGGTCCGGGTCGCGCGGCGGGACGCTGGTCCGCGTGACCCTCCCGCCGCGCCCCCTCCCGCCGCGCCCCCTCCCTCCACGCCTGTGCCTCGCCCCGCACCGGACCGTGCTGCCCCGCGGCGCCCGCCGCCGCCAGCTCGGCCTGGACCCCGACACCGCGCTCGTCGTCGACGACCTCGAGCCCGCCCTCGCCCGGCTGGTCGACGAGCTCGCCGTGCCCACCGACACCGACGTCCTCCTCGCCCGCGCCGGCGGCCGGGGCGCCGACACCGGCGCGGCCCGCGACCTGCTCACCGCCCTCGCGGACGCCGGGGCCGTCGTCGACGCCC
>JAPLAT010000136.1 GCA_026393175.1 Pseudonocardiales bacterium | reverse complement strand
CGCCGGACCGGGCGCGACCGCGGCGGTGCCGGTCGCGGCACCGCCGTCGGCGGGGTCGGTGTCGACGGCGGAGCCGTGGTCGAGCGCGGGGTCGAGCGCGGGGTCGGCCCGGTCGGGCTCGCCGCGGCGGGTCGCGGGGGGCTGGCCGGCGACCCGGGGGCGGCGGACGGCGGGGACGGTGATCGTGCGGCGACGGGGGGGCATGGTCGCCTCCTGCTCTGCTCGGGCCCGCCCCGGTGGGAGCGGGTCGCGGACGGCGCGGTCGGTGGCGGGCGAGCTACTCGAGGACGTCGGCGTTGCTCGCCTTCCAGCCCTGCTCGGTGCGGGTCATCTCCAGCTGGATCCGGTTGCGCACCAGCGTCGGCTCCTGCCCGGCCTGGCTCACCTCGACGTCGACGCCGACCAGCACGCGCGCGACGCCGCTGCGCAGGTCCAGCTCGGCGACGGCGGCGTCGACGACCGTGGCGGTGGTGGTGCGCTGCGACGCGGCCACGAGCTGCGCGTACTCGGCCCGGTTGGCCCGGAACTCGTCGAGCAGCCCGCCGGTGGACATCTGCTCCCAGGCGTCCAGACCCGGCTCGACGGCGGCCGAGTCGAGGCTGTTCAGCGTGACCGCAGCCCGCTGCGCGTCGACCAGCACGACGTCGCGGGTCTCGGCGAGCTCGCGCCCGCCGTCGGTGAGCGTGACCGCCCACAGCACGCCCAGCACGACGGCCAGCACCGCCGCGACCGCGACGGCGATCGTCAGCGGCCGGACGAGGTCGTGGCGGGCGGGCGCGGGGCCGGGATCGGCCGCGGGTCGTTCGTCGAGAACCGTCATTCGCCCTCCTGGGGGAGCCGGGCGGTCAGGGGAGCAGCTCGGTGAGGATCTGCCCCGGGGTGGTCATCGGGGTGACCGAGTCCAACGGCGCCGTACCGGCGGGCACGCCCCCCTCGGGAGGGCCCGGACGGGCGTCCGCGGGCGGCTGCGGGGTCTCCGCCTCGGGCACATTCTGCGCTCCGCGCACGGAGATCGGGCTACCGGGGGGTTCGGCGCAGTAGGCGTCGGTGTTCGCCGGGGTGTCCTCGACGTCGGTGCCGTCGCGCCGGTCGGTGCCCTCGTAGCCCTGCGAGCAGGCGTAGGGGTCGAACAGGTTGACCGCGAGGCCCAGGTGCCCGGTGCCGTCGCCGGGGGCGACGGTGAACGCCACCGCGGAGAAGGCCGGGTAGGTCACCAGGAGCTGGCGCAGCGCGCTCTGCCGCGGCTCGGCCACCCGGGACACCGTCAGCAGGTCGGCGACCAGCTCGGACAGCCCGTTGCCGCTCTCCCGCAGCAGTCCGGTGATCTGCTCGGAGACCTGGGGGCCGGTCTCCACGAGCCTGCGGATGTCCGGGTCGGACGTGCGCAGCTGCTCGGCGAGCAGCTTGAGGTCGGCGCTGAAGGAGCGGAAGGAGCCGGACACCTCGTTCTGCGTGGTGAGCACGGTGCGCCCGTCGCGGAACAGGGCGAGGGTCTGGGGCAGGGCGTCGACGGCGTCGCGGCTGAACGCGTCGGACGTGTCGATGATCCGCTGCAGGGGCTGGGCGGTGCCGGCGAACGCCGTGCCCAGCTCCGTGACGACCGTGCTCAGCGACTCCAGCGGCACCGAGCGGGCCAGGTCGTCCACGCCCGCGACGAGCTCCTCGACCGGGACGGGGACGACCGTGCGGTCCACCGGGATGACCGAGCCGTCGGTGAGGGTCTCGCCGCCGTCCGTACGCGGCTGCAGGTCGACGTACTGCTCGCCGATCGCCGACAGGTTGCGCACGGCCGCGTCGAGGTCGGCCGGGATCTCGGGCGCGTCGCGCTCGATCCGCAGCTCGACGTCCACGCCGGACGGGGTGAGGGTGAGGTCCCCGACCCGCCCGACGGACACGCCCCGGTAGGTGACGTCGGCGCCGCTGAAGATGCCGCCGGAGTCGGCGAGCTGCATCCGCACCGGGTAGGTGGTGCTGCCCAGCAGGTTGCCGAAGCCGGCGTAGCGGAAGCCCGCGTAGCCGACCCCGATCACGGTGAGCAGGAGGAAGGCGACCAGCTGGATGCGCGCGACCCGGGTGATCATCGGTTGCCTCCGAGCAGGCCGCCGAGGAGGCCGCCCTCGTCCTCGTCCTCGTCGGGGGTGGCGGTCGGGGCCGGGGTGGCCGCGCCGGGCCGCTCCGCCGGGGCGGGGCCGCCCAGCAGCCCGCCCTCGCCGCCGAGCAGCGGCAGGTCCGGCACCTCCGGCAGGCCCGTCGGGCCGAGCAGCGGGCCGAGCAGCGGCGCGGTGGGCGGCAGCGCCGCGAGGGGGCTGTCCGGGCCGAGGAGGGGCTGGTTGGAGTTCGCCAGGTTCTCCAGCACCGTGCCCAGGTCCAGGTCGACGGTGGCGTAGAGGTTGGAGTAGTCGCCGGCGAAGGCGTCCACGGCCGCGTCGGTGAACGGCACGGTGAGCAGCAGCTCGAGGGAGTCGGGGAGGTCGCTGCCGGACTCGGCGAGCTTCTGCAGCGTGGGGCGCAGCAGCTCCAGGGCGGCGATGACGTCCTCCTGGCTCCGGTTGATCACGTCGGTGCCGACCTCGGAGAGCCGGTCGAGCGCCTGGAGCATGTCGACGAGCCGGCCGCGCTGGTCCTCCAGCTCGGTCAGGCCCGGCTCGATCTCGGTGAGCGCGATCTCGATCTGCCCGCGGCGGTCGGCCAGCGTCGAGCTCAGCCGGTTGATCTCGTCCAGGGCGCGGGTGATCTCGTCCTTGCGGTCGTCCAGGGCGCCGACGAGCGTGTCGACGTCGTCGAGCAGGGCGCGGATCTGCGGCTCGTTGCCCGACAGCGCCGTGTTGAGCTCGGTGGCGATGGTGCGGACCTGCTCGATCCCGCCGCCGTTGAGCAGCAGCGACAGCGAGCCGAGCACCTCCTCCACCTCGGCCGCGCGCCCGGAGCGCTCCAGCGGGATGGTGGCGCCGTCGGCCAGGGTGCCCTGCGCGGCCTCCGGGGCGATCAGCTCCACGAACTTCTCGCCGAGCAGGCTCGTCGTGCGCACGCGGGCCTCCGCGTTGGCCGGCAGCGTGACGTCGCCGTTGACGACCATCGTCACCATCGCCGTCCACTCCGGGCCGACGTCGATGCTGCGGACGGTGCCGACCGGCACGTCGTTCACCATGACCAGCGACTGCGGGACCAGGTCGACGACGTCGGAGAACTCGGCCGTGACCGAGTACGGCGCGTCGCCGAGGTCGGCGCCACCGGGCAGCTCGACGCTGCGCAGGCCGTCGGTGAGCAGGCCGCAGCCGGTGGTGAGCAAGGAGACCGCGGCCAGCACGGCCGCGGCGCGTCCGGCCCGCGTCATCGGTCGCCTCCGGTCTCGGGGGTCGTGGACGACGGGCCGGTGGGCACGGCGCCGGGCAGCCCGGGCAGCTCCCCCACGCCGGGCACCGGCGGCGCCTCGCCCGCCTGCAGCGAGGTGATGACGTCCGCCGCGGAGGGCAGCGGGACCGTGCCGTCGAGGATGCCGCCGAGGCTGTCGCAGGTCGAGCCGATCACCTCGGGGACCACGGGCGCGTCGGGGGCGGGGTTGCCGCGCTGCAGGAGCTCGCAGATGAGCACGATCGGCGGCAGCGTGAGCTCGTTGATGTTGGCCCGGGTGTCGAGCGTGCCCGACGAGCCGTTGTAGGCGTTGGCCAGGTTGCCCAGCGCGGTCGGGGCCACGTCGAAGGTCTCGGCGAGCGCTCGCTGCTGGTCGACCAGCACGCCGGTGACCTCGGTGAGCCGGTCCACGTTCGAGCGCAGCACGTCCCGGTTGTCCTCGACGAACACCGCCACCTCGCCCAGCGCGACCGACAGCTCCGACAGGGCGGCGCCCAGGTCGCCGCGCTCGTCGGCGAGGAAGCCGGTGACGTCGGCGAGCCGCTCGTTGAACTCGCGCACCTCGGCGTCGTTGGCCGCGATCGTCGAGACGAACGACTGCAGCTCGGTGACCGTGCCGAACAGCTCCTCGCGGGAGTCCGCCAGCGTGCCGGAGAGCTCCCCCAGGTCGGTGATGGTGTCGTTGAGGGCCTGGCCGTTGCCGTCGAGGTTCGCGGCGCCGACGTCGAGCAGGTCGGACAGCGCCCCCCGGCTGTTCACGCCGTTCGGGCCGAGCGCCTCGGTCAACTCGGTCGCGGTGCGCGAGAGGTCGTCGACGTCGAGCGGGACCGCGGTGCGCTCCACCGGGATCACCGCCCCGTCGGCGAGCACCGGGCCGCCCGAGTACGTCGGCGTCAGCTGCACGTAGCGGCCGGTGACCAGGCTCGGCGAGACGATGACCGCGCGCGCGTCGGCCGGGAGCACCAGGTCCTCGTCGGTGATCGACATGTCCACCCGGACCCGCGTGCCCTCGGGGGTGACCCGGTCGATCGTGCCGACCGGCACGCCGAGCACGCGCACCGAGTTGTCCTCGAACGCCGCGACGGCCGAGGTGAAGTAGGCGGTGACCGTGCGGCTGGTGGGCCGGGCGATGAAGAAGAACGCCGCGGCCAGCAGCACCGCGACCACGGCGGCGAGCGCCGTGAACTGCAGCTGCCTGCGGTCGGTGACGGTGAGTGCCATCAGCAGCCTCCCTCGTTGACCGGGCCGAGCGGCGGGAACACGAGGCCACAGATGTAGTTGTCGAACCAGCGGCCGTTGCCGACCGCGTTGGCGAAGACGCGCACGAACGGCGCCTCGTCGCGGATGCCGGCGGCGAGCGCGTCGCGGTTGCGCTCCAGCGTCGCGGCGACCCGGTCCAGGGCCTCCAGCGTCGGGCGCAGCTCCTCGGTGTTGTCCGCGACCAGGCCGCGCAGCTGCGTCGACAGCTCGCGGGTGCCGTCCAGCAGGGCGCTGATCGCGTCCTTGCGCCGCTGCACCTCGGCGAGCAGCAGGTTGCCGTCCTCGAGCAGCCGCTCGAACTCGCCGTTGCGGTCGGCGAGCACCGCCGAGAGGTTCTGCGTGCCGCCCAGCAGCCTGCGGATCTCCTCGTCGCGCGAGGCGATCGTCCGGGACAGCCGGGACAGCCCGTCCAGCGCGCCGCGGACCTCCGGCGCGGTGCCGCGGAAGGTGTCCGAGAGCGTCGTCAGGCTCTCGGCCAGCTGGTCGGTGTCCAGCGCGTCGATCGTGCCGGACAGCCCGTTGAACGCCTCGACGACGTCGAACGGCGAGGCCGTGCGGTCGCGCGGGATCACCCCGTCCGCGGCCAGCTCCGCGTCGCCCTGCGGGTCGAGCGCGAGGTACTTCGCGCCCAGCAGGGTCTTCACCTCGATCGACGCCGCGGTGCGGTCGCCCACCCAGGCGTCGGTGACGGTGAAGCCGACGAGCACGTGGTCGCCGTCGAGCTCCACGGAGTCGACGCGGCCGGCCTCGACCCCGGCGACGGTCACCAGGTCGCCGGACTGCAGGCCGGCGGACTCGGTGAACTCGGCGGCGTAGGAGGTGCCGCCGCGCAGCACGGCGGGCAGGTTGAAGGCGGCGACCAGCACGGCCAGGATCGCCAGGATCCCGACGACCGCCGTGCCGACGGGGTTGCGCTCAGTTCTCATCGGTTGCCCCCAGCAGGGTGCCGACCAGCGGCAGGGCGCCCGGGTCGGGGGCGGGCGCGGGACCGGCCGGGCCCGGGGCCGCCTTCGGGTCGGGGCCGCCGGCCCCGCCCGCGGCGCCGTCGGGATCGGGGCCGCAGCGCGCGGCGGCGTTCTGTGATAGGACGAGCTGTACCGGCTCGATGAACGGCGAGAGCCCGACCTGGCCGCTGACCCCGCACAGGTAGAAGTTGAACCAGCTGCCGTAGCTGCCCGCGCGGGTGAGCTTGCGCAGCTTGGGCGACCAGTTCTGCAGGAACGACTCGACGGTGCCCTCGCTCGCGTTGAGGTTGTCGGCCAGGTCGCCCAGGGCGACGATGTCGTCGCGCAGCGGGGGCCGGGCGTCGTCGAGGAAGCCCGCCGTCACCTCGGTGAGCTCGCCGATCGAGACCAGGGCCTCGCCGATCGGCTCGCGGTCCTCGGACAGGCCGGACACCAGCTGCTGCAGCGAGACGATCAGCTCCGAGAGCTGCTCGTCGCGGGCGTTGACCGTCTCCAGCACGGCGTTCAGGTTGTCGATCACCTGGCCGATCACCTCGTCGCGGTCGGCGATCGTGTTGGTCAGCGACGCGGTGCGGGCGAGCAGGCTCGTGATCGTGCCGCCCTGGCCCTGCAGCACCTCGATGATCTCGAAGGACAGCTGGTTGACCTGCTCGGCGTCGAGCGCGGTGAACAGCGGCTTGAAGCCGTTGAACAGCGTGGTCAGGTTGAGCGGGCCGCGGGTGCGGTCCTCGGGGATGGTGCCGCCGGGCTCGAGCGTCCCCGCCGTGGCCTCGCCCTGCTCCAGGTTCAGGAAGCGCTGTCCGACGAGGTTCTTGTAGTTGATCGCCGCGGTGACCGAGGCGGGCAGCGCCTGCGCCCGGTCCACGGTGAACGCGACCTCGGCGATGCGCCGGTCGACGATGCGGACCTCGTCCACCGAGCCGACGACGACGCCGGCGATGCGCACGTCGTCGCCGCGCAGCAGGCCCGCCGCGTCGGTGAACCGCGCGGTGTAGCCGACCCGGTCGCCGCCGGAGGCGTTGGCGATGGTGACGGCGAGGACGGTGGTCGCCAGCGCGACCACGACGGCGAGCGACAGGAACTTGACCAGCGCCGCGACGGGAAGCCGCCTCATCGCCAGCCCTCGCTGACGCTCGGGCGACGCTTCGCCGGGCCGCTGTGTCCTCGGTTCGCTCGCTGGCGCTCGCTCACGTGAACGTCACCTCCGTGCCGCGGTAGAGCGGGCCGACCATCATCGAGCTCCAGCTGGGGACCTCGGCGGGGCTGGCCCCGCTCGACGCGGCCACCAGCTCCGCGACGATCTGCCGCTCGCCGGGCGAGTTCGCCACACCCATGCCGCCGTAGGAGATCGGCAGGACGCCGCCGCCCGGGCCGTCGTCGGGCTCGCTCACGGACTGGTTGCCGCCGCTGCCGTCGGTGCAGGTGTAGTTGTCGGTCCCGGTGCCGTAGGAGTCGGCGCCCTGGTCGGCGAACTCGTCCTCGACGTCGCCCATCGGCGTGCCGGGCGGCGGGGCGGGCGCGACCGAGCCGTCGCAGAACGGGCCGTCCGGCGGCTGCTGGGGGCCCGGGTCGAGGATCGGGTAGCAGCGCGGGCCGCGGTCGTCGAGGTACTCGGGCTCGTCCTGGTCCGGGACGTACTTGCCCTTGTTGTTGACGATCTCCACCGTCACGTGGATGCCGGGCTGGTCGGTGCCGGCCCCGAAGACCTCGTCGAGCCGCGGCACCAGGTCGGTGAGCTGCCCGAACAGGCACGGGAACTCCGGGGAGTACCGGGCCAGGCTCTCCAGCGTCGGGCGCGAGGACGCCGCCAGGGCGATGAGGTTCTCGCGGTTGCGGGCGAGGAAGCCGCGCAGGTCGTCCGAGGCGGTGGTCAGCCCCGTGAACAGGGCGCGCAGCTCCTCGCGCTGGTCGACGACCGTGTTCGTGGTGACCGACAGGTCCTCGACGGCGTCCAGCAGGTCGGGCACGGACTCGTCGAGGTTGCCGGCGAAGTCGGCGAGCTGGGTGATGTCCTCCTGCAGGTCCGGGATGCCCGGGCGCAGGCCGGAGGTGAGCTCCTGCAGCTGCGTGAGGGTGTTGCCGAGCTGCTCGCCCCGCCCGGCGAGGGCCTGCGACAGCGCGCCGAGCGTGGTCGCCAGGTCCTGCGGGGGCACCTGCTGCAGCAGCGGCAGCAGCCCGTCCAGCGCCCGGTCGAGCTCGCGGGCGGTCTCGCTGCGGTCCATCGGGATGACGTCGCCCGCCGCGAGCGTGCTCGCGCCGCCCAGCACGCCTGCGCTGCTCTCGGGGAGGACGAGCGAGACGTACTTCTCGCCGAACAGCGTCTTGGGCAGCAGCCGCGCGGACACGTTCGCCGGGATCATGTCGACCATCTCGGGGTCGAGCGTCAGCTGCACGTCGGCGCCGCCGCCGTCGGTGGTGATGCTGGCGACCTGCCCGACGATGAGCCCGCGCACCTTGACGTCGGAGCGCTCGGTGAGCTGCGAGCCGGCCCGGTCGACCTCGAGGGTCACCGGGACGCCGCTGGTGAACACGCCCCGGTACTGCGCGACGGCGAGGCCCAGCAGGGACGCGATGACCAGCACGAAGGCCAGCCCCTGGATGCGACGCTTCATCTACCCCGCCACCCGAACGGACGTCTCGGTCCCGTAGATCACCAGCGTGAGGAAGAAGTCGAGGATCGCCGTCGAGACGATGGACAGCCGCACCGAGCGGCCCACGGCGATGCCCACGCCCGCCGGCCCGCCCTTGGCGCTGTAGCCGTAGTGGCAGTGGATGAGGATGATCACCAGCGCGAAGACGATGACCTTGAGGTAGGAGTAGAGGACGTCGCTGACCGGCAGGAACAGGTCGAAGTAGTGGTCGTACGTGCCGCCGGGCAGGCCGTTGATCAGCGTGACGTTCAGGCGCGAGGCGACGAAGCTCGCGATCAGGCCGATCGTGTAGATCGGGATGATCGCGATCGTGCCGGCGATGACGCGCGTGGTGACGAGGAACGGCACCGACGGCACCGCCATGACCTCCAGCGCGTCGACCTCCTCGGAGATCCGCATCGCGCCGAGCTGGGCGGTGAAGCCCGCGCCGAGCGTGGCCGTCAGCGCCGCCGCGGCGACCAGCGGCGCGATGTCGCGGGTGTTGAAGTAGGCGGTGATGAAGCCGGTGAGGGCCTCGACGCCGAGCGAGTCGAGCGCGCGGAAGCCCTGCAGGCCCACCAGCGAGCCGACGAACAGGCTCAGCGAGAGCATGACGCCCGCCGTGCCGAGGATGACGACCAGCGCGCCCGAGCCGAAGCTCACCTCGGCGAGCAGCCGGGCGATCTCCTTGCGGTAGCGGCGGACGGTGCGCGGGATCCAGACGATGGCGCGGCCGTACAGCGAGAGCTGGTCGCCCAGCTCGTCGAGCTGGTCCAGCGGCCCCTTGGCCAGGCGCCGGGCCCGGTCGGCGAGGGTGACCATCACGATCCCTTCGGCGGCACGAGGTCGAGGTACAGGGTCGTCAGCACGAGGTTGATGAAGAACACGAGGACGAAGGAGATGACGACGGACTGGTTCACCGCGTCGCCCACCCCCTTGGGCCCCGGCGGCGGGTTGAGCCCGCGGTACGCGGCCACCACCCCGGCGACGAAGCCGAACAGGACCGCCTTGAGCTCGCTGACGATGATGTCGCTGACCTGGGCGATCGAGCTGAACGCCGCGATGTAGGCGCCCGGGGTGCCGCCCTGCACGATGACGTTGAAGAAGTAGCCGCCGCCGACGCCGACGACCGTGGCCAGCCCGTTGAGGACCAGCGCCGTCGTGGCCATGGCGAGCACCCGGGGCACGACGAGGCGCTGGATGGGCGAGATGCCCAGCACCTCCATCGCCGCGATCTCCTCGCGGATCGTGCGGGCCCCGAGGTCGGCGCACACGGCGCTGCCGCCCGCGCCGGAGATGAGCAGCGCGGTGACGATCGGCGCGGCCTGCTGCACGATCGCGAGCACGCTGCCGGCACCGGTCTGGCTCTGGGCGCCGAACTGGCGGGTCAGCTCACCGAGCAGCAGCGCGATCGTCGCGCCGAACGGGATCGTGAACAGCGCCGTCGGCAGCGCGGAGACCTTCGTGACGAACCACGTCTGCTCGATGTACTCGCGGAGCTGGAAGGGCGGCTTGAACGTGTTGACGACGACGTCGACGCCCAGGCCGAACAGCTGCCCGACCGGGGTGAGCGCGCGCGTGATCGGGGCGCTCACGACTCCCCCGAGGGACGGTGCCTGCCGCCGCCGTCCTGCCCCTCCTGCGGCCACCAGGCCGGGGGCGCGTCGTCCTTCACGAGCGGGATGCGGTCGGTCCGTTCCGCCGGGGCGGGCGCCGGCCGGGGCGTCCGCTGCGGCAGCGGCGCGGCGGCGGCACCGGCCATCGCGGGCCGGCGGGCCGGGTCGTCGGCGTAGCTCTCGCGGATGGCGCGCTGCGCGGCGGGCGGCAGCGTGTGCAGCATCGCCTCGACCCGGGCGCGGCGCCGGCCGACGGCCATCCGCTCCGGCACACCGGGGCTCGTCACGAGCTGCGGCTTCATCGGCGGCAGGCCGTCCAGCTCGCCGTCGGCCTCGGCCATCTCGCGGGCGGCCTGCGCGGCGTCCTTCTCCTCGCTCATGCCGATCGGGCCCTGCCTGCGGCCGTTGAGGAACTGGGCGACCACGGGCTCGTCGCTGGTCAGCAGCATCTCCCGGGGGCCGAACATCGCCAGGTGCTTGCGGTAGAGCAGGCCGATGTTGTCCGGCACCGTCTGCGCGGAGTTGATGTCGTGGGTGACGATGAGGAAGGTCGCGTCGGTCTGCGCGTTGAGGTCGATGATCAGCTGGTTCAGGTACGCCGTGCGCACCGGGTCCAGCCCGGAGTCGGGCTCGTCGAACAGGATGATCGCCGGGTCGAGCACGAGCGCGCGGGCCAGCCCGGCCCGCTTGCGCATGCCGCCGGAGATCTCCCCCGGCAGCTTCCCCTCGCTGCCGGTGAGGCCGACCATCTCCATCTTCTCCGCGACGATCTGCTTGATCTGCGTCTCGGACATCTTCGTGTGCTCGCGCAGCGGGAAGGCGATGTTGTCGACCAGGTTCATCGAGCCGAACAGGGCGCCGTCCTGGAAGAGGACGCCGAACAGCTTGCGGATCTCGTAGAGCTTGCTCTCCGAGCAGCGGACGAGGTCGACGCCGTTGATGACGATGGAGCCCTTCTCCGGCTTGAGCAGCCCGATCAGGGTCTTGAGGAACACCGACTTGCCGGTGCCCGACGGGCCGAGCAGGACGCTGACCTCTCCGGGAGGCAGCGTCAGGGTCACGTCGGACCAGATGTTCGCCCGACCGAAGGACTTCGACAGCCCCTCGACCACCACCTACGAGGGGGGGTGAGGTGGGTTACTCGCGAGTTTGCCCCGGAGCCCAAGTTGCTCCGTTCGGCACCCGACCCCGCGGCCGCAAGGTGTAACCGGCGGTACCCCGCGGTCAGCGCCCCGTTACCGCGGGTCGCCGCGTTCGGACGCCGGTGGCGGTTCCGCCGTTACGCCGCGGACGTCACGGGCGTCCGACCCCGGCACGACGACGCCCCGGTCACCGCGCGGGCGCGGGCCGGGGCGTCGTCGGTGTACGGGTCAGCGCAGGTCGTACCGGTCCAGGTCCATGACCTTGGTCCAGGCCGCGACGAAGTCGCGGACGAACAGCTCCTGGGCGTCGTCGGCGGAGTACACCTCGGCGATGCCGCGGAGGATGGAGTTCGAGCCGAAGACCAGGTCGACGGCGGTGGCCGTGCGCACCACGGTCCCCTGGGCGTCACGGGCCTCGTAGACGCCCTCGTCCTCGACCGACGTGCTCCACTCGACGCCGAGGTCGAGCAGCGTGCGGAAGAAGTCCTGCGACAGGACCCCCGGCCGCTCGGTGAACACGCCGTGCCGCGTCCCGCCGGTGGTGGCGCCCAGCACGCGCAGGCCCCCGACCAGGACGGTCATCTCCTTGGGGGTGAGCTCGAGCATGTAGGCGCGGTCGACGAGCAGCGTCTCCGGCTCCAGCTTCACGTCCGGGGCGATCCAGTTGCGGAAGCCGTCGGCGCGGGGCTCGAGGTAGCGGAACGTGTCGACGTCGGTCTGCTCCTGCGAGGCGTCGGTGCGCCCGAGGCTCGTCGGCACGGTGACGGCCACGCCCGCGTCGGCCGCGGCCTTCTCGACGGCCGCCGAGCCGCCCAGCACGATCGTGTCGGCCAGCGAGACGGGCTTGCCGAACGCCTGCCGCACCTCGTCGAGCTTCGCCACGACCTCCTGCGTGCCGGCGTTGACCGCCCAGCTCGCCTGCGGCTCCAGGCGCAGCCGGGCGCCGTTGGCGCCGCCGCGCTTGTCGGTGCCGCGGTAGGACGCGGCCGACGACCAGGCGGTGTGCACGAGCTGCGGCACCGTCAGGCCCGAGGCGAGGATCTGCTTCTTCAGCTCCGCGGCGTCGGCCTCGGACAGCGGCTCGTGCTCGGCGGCGGGCAGCGGGTCCTGCCAGAGCTGCACCTCCTGCGGCACCCACGGCCCGACGTAGCGCGAGACCGGGCCCATGTCGCGGTGCAGCAGCTTGAACCAGGCGCGCCGGTAGGCGTCGGCGAACGCCTCGGGGTCGTCGCGGAACCGCTCGGAGATCTTGCGGTACTCCGGGTCCGCGAGCAGCGCCAGGTCGCTCGTCGCCATCATGGGCGGGTTCTTCTTGCCCTCGATGTGGGCGTCGGGCACGAGCTCCTGGCCCTCGGCCTGCTTGGGCTTCCACTGGTTGGCGCCCGCGGGGCTCTGGGTGAGCTCCCACTCGAAGCCGAACAGCATGTCCCAGTAGCCGTTGTCCCACTGGGTGGGGTTCGGGGTCCAGGCGCCCTCGAGACCGCTGGTGACGGTGTCGGCGCCCTTGCCGGTGCCGTTCTGGTTCTTCCAGCCCAGCCCGCCGGAGTGCACCGGGCAGCCCTCGGGCTCGGGGCCGACGAGGTCGGGGTTGCCGTTGCCGTGCGCCTTGCCGAACGTGTGGCCGCCGGCGATGAGCGCGACGGTCTCCTCGTCGTTCATCGCCATCCGGCCGAACGTCACGCGGATGTCGTGGGCCGACGCGAGCGGGTCCGGCTGCCCCTTCGGGCCCTCCGGGTTGACGTAGATGAGGCCCATCGTGACGGCGCCGAGGGCGCCCTCGAGCTCGAGCGGGGCGTCACCGCTGTAGCGCTCGTCGCCGAGCCAGGTGTCCTCCGGGCCCCAGAAGACCTCCTCGGGCTGCCACACGTCCTCGCGGCCGAAGGCGAAGCCGAAGGTCTCGAAGCCCATGTCCTCGTGGGCGACGTTGCCGGCGAGCACCAGCAGGTCGGCCCAGGACAGGCTGCGCCCGTACTTCTGCTTGACCGGCAGGAGCAGGCGGCGGGCCTTGTCCAGGTTGCCGTTGTCCGGCCAGCTGTTCAGCGGGGCGAAGCGCTGCTCGCCCGAGCCCGCCCCGCCGCGGCCGTCGATCTGCCGGTAGGTGCCCGCGGCGTGCCAGGACAGCCGGATGAACAGCGGGCCGTAGTGCCCCCAGTCGGCGGGCCACCAGTCCTGGGAGGTCCGCATGACCTCCACGATGTCGGCCTTGACCGCGTCGAAGTCCAGCCGGGACACGGCCTCGCGGTAGTCGAAGTCCTCGCCGAGCGGGTCGGACGCGCGGGAGGGCCGGTTGAGGACCCCGAGGTCGACCTGGTTCGGCCACCAGTCGCGGTTGGACCGGGGCCGGTGGCCCGCCTCGACGGTCGGACTGGCCAGGGCCGGGTTCTCGCTCTCGCTCCTGCTGGCGGTGGTGTCGGTGCCCTGCGGGCTGGCGGAGGTGTCGCGGGGCTTCGGGTCGCTCTCGGTGGACACGTCGATCCTTCCTCGGGGTGACTCCGGTCCGTGAGGACCGGCTGGTGGTGGTGGTGTCGGGTCCGTGGGCGCGCTCAGCGCGCGGGGGTCGGGGACTGGCAGGCGGGGCAGGTGCCCCAGTACACGACCTCGGCCTCGTCGACGACGAAGCCGGCCTCGTCCGACGCCGTCAGGCACGGGGCC
Source organism: Pseudonocardiales bacterium (assembly GCA_026393175.1). GTDB lineage: Bacteria > Actinomycetota > Actinomycetes > Mycobacteriales > Pseudonocardiaceae > Pseudonocardia. The sequence goes on along the minus strand of JAPLAT010000136.1, from coordinate 2,073 downwards.
TCGCCGACGGCGCAGTCGACGTCGGTGACCGCACCGCACGAGCGGCACACGAGGTGGTGGTGGTTGTCGCCCACCCGCGCCTCGTAGCGCGCGACCGAGCCGGCCGGCTGGAAGCGCCGGACCAGGCCCGCACCGGTGAGCGCGCGGAGCACGTCGTACACGGCCTGGTGCGAGACCGACCCGAGCCGGGCCCGGGTAGCGGCGAGCAGGGTCTCGGTGTCGGCGTGCGGGTGCTCGTGCACCGCGGCGAGCACGGCCTTGCGGGGTGCGGTGACGCGCAGCGCGGCGTGGCGGAGGAGGTCCTCCATGTGCGGAGAGGTCTGCACGCCCCGATTCCACCACGAAGACTGGAGTCGTTCAAGTCGGGGGCGACGACCCGCACGCGAACGGGACCGCGCCGCCCCCCGGTGCGGGGGCGGCGCGGTCCCTGTCGTGCGGCGCGCGGCGCTCAGGCCGCGGCGAGCTCCTTCTGGTCCTCGGTGTGGAAGCGCTCCTCGAGCACCTCCGGCGAGGCGTCCACGTCGATGTCGAGCAGGTTCGCCCCGCGCGCGGACTCGATCGCGCCCAGCCTGCGGCCGATCTTGTCCATCGCGTACTCGGCGAGCTCGTTGAGGTCGATCGCGAACGGGGGCTCCTCGCCCTCGGCGAGCCGGTCGAACGGCGCCGTCACGACGCCCATGGCCGGCACCAGCAGCTCCTGCATCCGCTCGTCGACGACGTCGAACAGCGAGTCGTCGGCCGCGACGTGGCGCCGGCAGGTGAACGTGCCCCAGGCCATGTGGCGGCGCTCGTCGTCCCCGATGTGCTTGATGATCTTCTGCATCCCGGGCAGGATCCCCCGGCTCTTGCAGATCTTGGCCCAGATGTAGTAGCCGGTCAGGGCGAGCGTGCCCTCGACGATGTGGTTGTAGGTGACCGACGCGCGGATCTGGTTGCGCGGCGACGGGTCGTCGGCCAGCGCGTACAGGCTCTGCGGCAGCTCCTGGGTGAAGATCTGCCCGTAGGCCTCGTTCTCGGCCAGGAACGGGTGCAGGTCCTCGGTCAGGTCGACGGCGTCGAACCAGCGGCGGAAGGCCTCGGTGTGCTTGGCCTCCTCGAACACGAACTGCGTCAGGTACATCTCGTCGGCGAGGCGGCCCTCGGCGGCCATCGCCGCCACGAACGGCTGCAGGTCCTGGGTCACCGACTCCTCGCCCGCCATGAACTGCGCGGCGAGCATCGTGGTCCACCACCGCTCGCCCTCGGTCATGGCCGCGAAGTCCCTGGCGTCCTGCGTCAGGTCGATGTCGGCGGGATTCCAGTGCCGTGCGTTGCCCTTGGCGAACAGCCGCATGGGGAACGAGTCGAAGTTCAGGCCGCCCCGGCCCAGCGAGGCGAAACCGGTCCGCTTGCCGTGTTCGATCGAGCGCGTCATCGTCACTCCTTCAGAATCGGATGAGTCCACGGATGTTCCGGCCGTCCCGCATGTCCTGGTAGCCGGCGTTCACCTCGTCGAGCGTGTACTCGCGGGTGATCAGCTCGTCGAGCTTGAGCAGCCCGAGGTTGTACATCTCCAGCAGCCGCGGCACGTCGTGCTGGCCGTTGGAGCTGCCGAACAGCGCGCCGCGGATCTGCTTCTCGTAGAGCGTCAGCTCCAGCAGCGACAGCGACGCCGTGTCCTCGTCCGGCTTGCCCAGCGCGGTGACGACGACGCGGCCCTTCTTGCCGACCAGCTGCAGCGCGGGCTGGAGCTGGTCGCCCTCGGCGACGCCCGTCGTGAGGATGGCGGCGTCGGCGAGCTGGCCGCGGGTCAGCTCGGAGACGACGTTCCACGCCTCGTCCATGCTCGCCGCGACGTGCGTGGCCCCCAGCTCGACGGCCTTCTCGCGCTTGAACTCCACCGGGTCTACGGCGACGACGTAGCGGCAGCCCGCCACCTTCGCGCCCTGCACCGCGTTGGCCCCGATGCCGCCGATGCCGACGACGACCGCGGTGTCGCCCGCCCGCAGCTCGGCCGTGCGCACGGCGCTGCCGAAGCCGGTGGTGACCCCGCAGCCGACGAGCGCGGCGAGGTGCAGCGGGAACCCCTCGTCG